>NZ_PJAV01000122.1:0-54827 GCF_002836695.1 Pseudoalteromonas sp. 78C3 | reverse complement strand
ACCATACCTGTGATAATAGCGGGCAATTGCACCATCCATTGACAATAGTATAACTACAGAGGCTATTGCGATAATTGACTGATACAAAGAAAAATTAGCTAACTCATTTACTCCCATTTTTTTAGCCATATAAGGAAGTAAAAAAACAGGTATACCTTTACTTATTACTTCTCCTAAAAGGTATAAATATGACTCTTTTAAGATTATTTTTGACAAATTTTTGATCTCTGATTAAATGCTAAAAAGCGACATATAGAAAAGAAAAAGTAATATTCAAGGTTTAACACTAGTTACTTTTGTCGTTTATATATAAAAAACACTAAAAGACTGAATACAGCTATAAAAAAACCTAAAATTGCACCCATAATACTTAAAATAGCTCTTTTAGGTGAAAACTTAACTTCATCAACAATTGCAGGATCGATAGTTTTAAACACATACTCATCCCTTACCTCTGCAAGCATTTGATTTTGCACTTGCCCTTCAATCATATCGAACATGATTTTTCTTATATCTACATTCTTAGTTTCTTTAAGTTTACTTTGTAAAAAAACTACACTTTTATTGGCTTCTTCAATATCGATCATTCGTAATTTATTGTTTATAGAGTTAATAAGGCTATCTAAGATTCTTTTAGCTATATATGGTGAATAATGTTTTATAGATACACGAATAAAACCAGTGTCTTCATCTTCCGAAATAGACAAGTTTTCCTTTATTAAGTAGCGGTATGCTTCTAAGTCGCTAGGTGTTTTTGTTTTAGGGTAACTGACCTCACGCACCCAGATGTTATTTTCTATATCATAAACTTCAGAATCATAAATAAGTTCGTTTTTCTCAGCATTCCAGCCCTCAACACCTATTAGTAAGGGCTTTAGCTCATTAATATTGATAAAATCACTAATAAACGTCCTACTTTTCAGTGTTTCGATTGCTATATCACGTTTACTACCACTTCCAGCTTGTAAATTTATTCCGGCGATGGAAGCCAGTCCTCCAAATGTGGAGGATAATCCACTTAAAGTTGAGTCCTGTCCCTGTTCAACGACACTGATCAATGCCTCAGAACGATAAATATTTGGCAAAGACAGTGAGAATAAAACGGCTATTACAGAAAATAAAGCTGTAATACCTACAATTAATATACGCCCTTTCCATAATATAGAAATTAAAGTTCGGAAATCCACCTCTATGTAATCTTGATTATTCATTTTTCACCTAAAGACTTCCAATTGCTGCTACAGCTACACCTAGCTGATAAAGAATCTGCGTTGCTGTACTCCAAAGCGTTAGCTTATCCATATGCCCTGCATCCATTGGGATTACTATTGTGTCCCCTGGTTCTAACTGGTCAGCATTATTTGCTGCAAACCAGCCACCTGTATTTGGTATTTTCACTGAACCATTAGCTTTAATAATGTAAATTCGATCTTCAGCGGCACGCTCTTTGAGCCCGCCACTTAGCGCTATATAATCATCAACACTTACACCTGTTTTATAAAGATGCGATGTTGAGTAGTTAACTTCACCAATTACACTAATTGAATCGCGCTTGCTTGGTACATATAGTGTATCGCCATCTTGTAATACTAAATTTTGTTGATTATTTACAATTAACGGTAAGTCAATTACTAAACGGCCTACGGCTTCAACACTAGCGAGGTCGTTTAACAGCTTGTTCATCTCTTCATATGAAAGCGTACTACTGCTTACGGAGTTCTGAAAGCTTTTTGAAGCTATATCACGACGAAGCTCTGTAGATAAACGCGCTAGTTGCTTTTGCTCTTGCTCTTTTATCGATGCACGCGTAAATACAGCTGCTTTTTGCTCTGCAAATTTTGAAAAGCCACCCGCACGTTCAAGTAGTTCAGTAAGCGTTTCACCACGGCGTATTGTATAAGTGCCCGGGAATCTAAGCTCGCCTTTTAATTCTACTTTTACATTTTCTTGCCAGTTTGGAATTGCAAAAACATTGATGCTGTCTTTGCTTTGTAATGTAATATTACTTTGAAGTTCATCTTTCATCGCACTTTCGAGATCAAACCGTAGGTGTTCTATTTTTGAACCATCACTGGCTACAATACGTGTAATTTCAGCTTGCTTCACGTAGGCTGACTCTAACAAGCCACCCGCTGCTATTATTAAGTCTTTTGCTTCACCGCCAATCATTAATGGATAAATACCAGGGAAAGTAACGTTTCCACTGATCTCCACAAGTTGCATTGCTTGTTGCACTGATGCTTGCTGCTTAAATTTAGCAATAATTGGCGCTAGTAAGTTATGGCGGCTAAATAATGCGTAATCTTCAGGTTTGAGTTCTTGGTCTTCTTCTTCTTTTGCTTTACGTTTAGAAATTTCAGCAATTGTTAGTATTTTATTGTCTTCAAGAACAAGCTCTTCGTCTTCTTGATTAACGCCAATATATTTTTCGAATTCTTTTTGCTCAAACTTATGCCATTGCTCTGCTTTTTGTTGCTGCTCTTGTTGCTCTTGGCTAAGGGCCATATTTGCTAGAGCTGATTGCTCTGCTTCTTTTTCTTCAAAACGACTAAATACAACTATTTTGTCATTTGCTTGAAGCTGTAAATTATTTTCAGGGTTATTGATAATCGCTTGAGCAACATCAAATTGATGTGCTTCTATATCGCCGTTTATATTTATTTCGCGGATTACGAGGCCATAGCTTAAATCGGCTTGCGGTAGTAAGTCACCACGTACTGATTTAAGTACATCAGAAATACGCTTACCTTGGTGCCATTGATAATTACCTGGGCGTGCTACTGCACCAATTAGACTAACCGAATTTTGATATTGCGAGCTAACTGAATTAAAGCGAATACGGTCGCCATCTTGTGGAATATAGTTAATTTGCGATTTTGAAAAATCTACCGAGAGTACTTCTTTACGATCGAAGTTAAAGCGCTCTACAATTGCACTTTTGGCATATGCATTTGGTTTAAGGCCTCCGGCCATTGCTAATAACTGCTTAGCAGATTCACCTTTTTTAAGTTCAAAGATAGCTGGGCGTTTAACCGCACCTTCAACTCTTACTTGAGCGCCAACTGATGGAATAAATACAGCATCGCCCGGCTTTAATACGATATCGTTACTGCTATCACCATTAATAAGTAAGTCGTAAAGGTCAAAATTTGCAACTACGTTGCCTGCGCGTTTAACTTGAATATTACGAAGAGAGGCAATGTCAGACACACCACCACTTACAAATAATGCGTGCGAAACAGTTGTTAATGAAGAAACACTGTAGCTACCCGGCTTGTAAGCCTCACCTAGCACTAAAATACGCATGCTACGAAGTTGACCAAGCGATACAAAAGCTTTTACGCCAATAACTTCTTGCTCTACTTTTACTTTTATTAGTTCTTTAATTTCAGCAAAGGTTAAACCTGCAACTTCTACAGGGCTTAGATCAGGAATACTAATACGTCCTTCACGATCAACTATGACTTCAAAACTTTCGCTTTCTTTTCCGTAAAAGTTAATTTTTAACTGATCGCCAGGGCCTACAATGTACGTATCAGATACTGCGGCATTTTCGCTTGGCATAAATGTAGTGGGTTCACCTGCAAACAACTCATAACCATATGGTTTTAATTCGTCTGCTTTTGGTTTGAAGCGTTCTTCATCTGTTAGCTTTTCTTTTTCTGGCTCTGCGCGCTCACCAATACTGTTTTGTTGCTCAGTATTATTTTGATTATTAGATTGGTTTGTACCGGTGATCGTTGATATATCAACACCATACTGTTTTGCTAGGGCTTCTTGCTGAGCTTTTGGCAACTTTTTAAATTGCTCAATTTGAGATGCTGTTGGCGTAAAAGCCAAAGTACTAAAACTACAAAGTAGAATAAAAGCACTAATAAATTGTGTAAAAACTTTCACGAGTAGGTATATCCCTAGGTCTACAACCAAAATTGGTGGCTATAATACATTAATTTTGAGCAAATAAAAAAGGGACTTTCGTCCCTTTTGTCACTTTAGTGTCATTAACTTAGTTACATTGGTTAAAAACTGTAAACCAGTGTGAATGATGTTTCTGTGTCAGTGCTTTCTTTGTCGTCAGCAACATCTGAGTTGTTAGTGACATTAAAAGCGACTTTCATTTGTAATGAGCCGTTTATTTTTGCAAGCAATGCAGTTTCTGAACGAGTTTTAGTGTTTGTATCACCATACTCTACAGCAACTAATTGAGTAAAACGTGCACTCTCAGAAATTTGCCAGTTGTAATCTAATTTACCTAAGGCAATTACTTCGCCTTCAAACTCGCCAGCAAGAGAGTTACCGTTATCATCTATTTCAGTGCTGTCATCTGGGTATTCAAAATATTTATAACCAGGACCAACTTCGGCACTTAACCACATTGTTTTTTCGTTTAATAAACGTAGACCGTAACCTGCAGAAATTACCGACTCACTTCTATATGCTCCAAAATAATCTGAAACGTGTGAACCATAAATGAATAGATGAGAATGATCTTCATTTAATTTGTAATTACCTTGCGCAGAAATTGAATACTTTTCGTTAGTGCGCTGCTTATTTTTGTCGCCATTAGCATCTTCAACTTCATCTTCTTTGTAGATGCCGTCTAGCTTATATTCGTTGTTCCAGTTTTCAAGGTTATGTTGTACCTTGATACCACCTTTAAGTGTGGTTGTTTCGGTATTACCGCTTGTGATAATAGCACCAAGTTCACTGGTAACTTCCCACGTTTTTTGATCTGCGTCTGCAGCGAATGCATTTGTTGCAGCAGAGGCTGCAACTAAAACTGATAAAAGCTTTAATTTCATTAAAAAATAACCTTTGTATAAATGTATATCTATTTTATTAAAGCGTTACTTGTTAGAGCAAGCAAAACAGCTAAGTAATAATGTAAAAAATTTCATGCAGCAAATACTGCATGAAATTTTATGTCTAATAGCCGTTTTATCACTACAACAATTAAAGAAAACTTTAATTAAATAACTATTTAAAATTAGTCTTGCTTGTGTAAATGAACATCCATTTGTGGAAATGGGATTGCAATATTTGCATCATCTAATGCAATTTTAATATTTTCCATTAATGACCAGTAAGTAGGCCAGTAATCAGCAGCGTTAACCCAAGGGCGAACAACAAAGTTTACGCTAGAATCACCTAGCTCATTTACAGCTACGGTATAAGCTGGATCTTTAAGTATGCGTGTTTCTGCATCTAATACAGATTTTAATACTTCTTTTGCTTGACGTAAATCAGCATCGTAACTAACACCAATAACTAAATCGATACGGCGAGTAGACTCACGCGAGAAGTTAGTAATAGCGCCTGACATTATTTGAGAGTTTGGTACGATGATTACTTTATTATCTGGAGTGCGTAGTTCAGTTGAGAATATTTCGATTTTCTTAACAGTACCCATTTTATTACCTGCTTCAACAAAGTCACCAGACTTGAATGGGCGAAGTAAAATAATAAGTACGCCTGATGCGAAGTTAGATAATGAACCTTGTAATGCTAAGCCAACAGCTAAGCCTGCAGCACCTAAAATAGCAATGAACGAAGTTGTTTCAATACCAATTTGCGAAAGTGCCATTAAAATAGTAACAGCAAATACAAGTGTGTACACAATGCTTGAAACAAACGACCCTACAGCTTTATCTACTTTCTTTTTAGCAAAACCTTTTTCAGTTAAGTTAGAACAAAACTTGGCAATACGACTACCAAGTAAAAAGATAACAAGCGCAACAACCGCTTGAATACCGTAGTGTAATATTAGGCCTGAGTTTTCGTTAAGCCAATTAAGTACTGAATCCATATTTACTCCAAATGTTTTTTATTAAGCGTTTTCGGGCATTATTATACATTAATTTACAATTTATTCTCATAGAATAATGAATTAATACTATTAAATGCAACTATATTCGATTTTTCAGAGGCAATTATGCGATAAAATGTAGCCTACTTTGGAAAAATATTAACGACCAAATGCTAATTATATTTGCGTGATTTAAATTATTTTAATTTATTTCACTTTTAGGCTTCACAACAATTATTATTTTATGTATTATGCGCGCCACACCAAACGAGGTGTGTGTAGTGGCGGTTGTAGCTCAGTTGGTAGAGCCCCGGATTGTGATTCCGGTTGTCGCGGGTTCAAGCCCCGTCAATCGCCCCACTTTTTCTCCTAGTAATATTTCATTTCAACATATTTCAAAAATACTTAATACACCTATCAATATTCCATTTTAATCCAAATATTATTATATCTCTTATTTACAACAATTATTTAGCTACCCTATATTCTATGTTCATAACAATTAAAATGAATAAAACTGCGGGGCTTAATTTTATTGTGCATTTTTAAATTATAAACCAAGATCCTCCAGAATAAAAAGTATGTAGTTACAATCCATTTTAAGCCCCCCCTCAATTTGAGGACCTCAAGAAGAAAATAGATATATTGAGGTATAAAAGGGTTTATCATGAGCACCAGTTTTATTCGTAGGCGGAGCTTTATGCCGCGCTTTTGCGTTGGTTTAGAGTTTTATTTTCGCGAGGTAAGCCCTCGCATATAATTTATAATGAATTATAAAAAATGCCACCTTAAATAAGGTGGCATTTACACACGGGGTTATTTCTACTTATAGAAATCCTTTTACTTTTTATTTGTTTTTTTATGTTGTTTTATTAACAAAAAATATGTTCCCAAAGGTAGCATTTAGCGCTTTGGGTAGCAATAGTAAAAGGTAAAGTTCATATATCTGCCATATTAACGTCATAAAAAAGCGCGAAGTAAATTCGCGCTCGTATACTTAACTGCCGTTATATTTTAATACACACGTATTTTTCTTCTAGGTACTCATCCAGCCCTTGATGCCCACCTTCTCGGCCCAAACCAGATTGTTTAACGCCACCGAAAGGCACTACTGGGTTTGATATAACACCTTCATTTACGCCGACCATACCAAATTCAAGCCCTTCACTAATTCGGTAAATTTGCTTAATATTTTGGCTGTAAAAGTAGGCTGCTAGACCAAATGGTACATCGTTAGCAAGTGCAAGCACTTCACTTTCTTCATCAAAAGGAATAACCGTTAATACTGGACCAAATACTTCTTCGTGGTAAATATCCATCTCTGTCGTTACGTTGTTTACTATTAATGGGTTTTGAAAGCTGCCACCTAAGTCACTATTATCGCCAATCAACGTAGCGCCTTTATCAAGTGCGTCTTGTACTAACTGTTGTACTTTCTCTTTAGCTTTAGGGTAAATGAGTGGGCCAATATCAACATCGTCTTCAAAACCATTTGCCACTTTTAACGCTGCAACCTTAGGCGTGATTTTTGACAGTACTTTGTCGAGAATATTACGTTGTATAAAAATACGGTTTGCAGCAACACATGCCTGCCCACTATTTCTAAATTTAGCCGCCATTAGCCCTTCTACAGCTTCATCTAAATCTGCATTATCAAAAATGATAAAAGGCGCATTGCCGCCAAGCTCCATCGAGGTGCGTTTAATTGTGTCTGCACATTGAGATAGCAACTGCTTACCTACACCGGTAGAGCCGGTAAATGTAAACTTACGCACGACTTCTGAATCAGTCAGCATTTTACCGACTGTTTTGGCATCTTGTGAAACCAGTACATTAAATGCACCTTTAACAAAACCAGCTTGATCGGCCAAATAAGCAAGTGCGATAGCACATAGTGGCGTATGTTCAGAAGGTTTAAGTATAAAGCTACAGCCCGCAGCGTAAGCTGGAGCTACTTTACGAGTAACCATAGCAACAGGGAAGTTCCATGGCGTAATACCAGCAACAACACCTACAGGCTGCTTAAAACTAGTTAAACGATGCGAGTTATCTGTTGGCGGAATTACATCACCGTAACTGCGCTTGGCTTCTTCTGCAAACCATTTGATAAAACCAGCACCGTAATCAATTTCGCCAAGCGATTCTTTGAGCGGCTTGCCTTGCTCTTTGGTCATTAGCTCTGCAAGGGTTTGTTTGTGCTTTATAACTAGCTCATACCAGCGCATTAACGTTTCGCTTCGCTCGGTGGCATTCGTAGTTTTTAACTTAACAAAAGCCCCTTGAGCTGCAGTTATTGCGCTATTTACACCCTGCTCGTCAATATCGCTTACATCAACAATACTTTTTTCGGTCGCGGGATCGTTAACGCTAAAGCGCGTATCAGTTTTATAAAACTCGCCGTTAATAAATGAGTCAGAAAAAATAAGATTACTCAAAATACACCTCCGAAATAGATTTTAGGGATTGGGTTGAACTCGTAGCAGCGGGTTTACCCCGCGTTTATATAATCTGAAAAATACGTGATCATTTTGATGTTCAAGTTTGAGATTAGAAAAATTTAACTTAAAACGTTTGATATTTAAAAACGCGACATAAAGTCGCTGCTACGTGTTTATAAATGCTTTCTTGAAACAAAAAAGCCGCTGTATCAAACAGCGGCTTTTAATATATACATCGTTAAAAACTAGTGCTCTTCATTAACGATATTGAGATTGTACTTAGGTATTTCAACCACTAAGTCCTCATCTCTTATAATTGCTTGGCAACCAAGGCGTGACTCAGGCTCTAAACCCCATGCTTTATCTAGCATGTCATCTTCTAGCTCATCACTCTCTTGTAGTGAATCAAATCCTTCACGAATCACTAAATGACAAGTTGTACATGCACACGACTTTTCGCAGGCATGTGCAATGCTAATACCATTTTTAAGTGCAGCGTCGAGTACCGTTTGGCCTGTAGGAGCTTCAATTGCAGCGCCGTCAGGACATAATTCAGGATGTGGAAGAAAAACAATTTGTGGCATTCTAATCTCTCTTAAATGTTGTCTACTGACTGCCCTGTAAGGGCCTTTTTAATTGATGCATCCATTCTACGCGATGCAAAGTCGCTACTCGCATTATCGACTTTTTCGATAGCTGCTTTAATTTCGCCAGGCTCTTGTGCATTTTCGCGCACTTTTACCAGTTCTGCAATTTCAGCGCGTAAGTTAGCAAGTTGCATATCGTCAAGCAATGCAGCATCGGCTGCAAGTGATGCATTAAGCGCTTCTATTACACGCAGAGCTTCTACTTGTTGCTCTTTAAGCATACGTGCTTGCATGTCGCCTTTAGCGTTGCTCATTGACTCTTTTAGCATGTTAGCTACTTGGTCGTCAGATAAACCAAACGAAGGCTTAACCTGAATCTCAGCTTGTACACCTGTTGATTTTTCCATAGCTGAAACACTTAATAGGCCATCAGCATCAACTTTAAAGGTTACACGAATATGCGCAGCGCCTGCCGCCATTGGTGGAATACCTTTTAAGCTAAACTTAGCAAGCGAACGACAATCATCAACAAGCTCACGCTCGCCTTGCAGCACATGTAATGACATAGCTGTTTGGCCGTCTTTAAACGTTGTAAATTCTTGCGCGCGTGCTACCGGAATCGTCGTATTGCGCGGAATGATTTTTTCAACCAAACCACCCATAGTTTCAAGACCTAACGATAACGGTAATACATCAAGCAATAACATGTCAGAATCGGGCTTATTGCCAATTAACACGTCAGCTTGAAGCGCAGCACCTAAAGCGACAACACGATCAGGGTCGATTGAAGTTAGCGGCTCTTTATCAAAAAAGCTTTGTACTTGGCTACGTACCAGTGGCATACGGGTTGAACCGCCTACCATAATAACTTGCAGTACTTCGTCGTTTTCTATGCCAGCATCTTTTACAGCACGACGACACGAACGCAGTGTTTTTTTAACGAGAGGCATAGCCATTTCGTCAAACGTTTCGCGCGTTACTTCAACTGTGTATTTTTGATCGTCAAACTCAAGACCCACGTTTACTTTAGTGTATTGGCTTAATGCTTCTTTACAGGCTTTTGCTTTATTGATGAATAAACGTAAAACTGAAGGTGACAACGCTGACACACCAGTTTGCTGCTTAAAGTAATCAACAAGTAGTGAGTCAAAGTCATCACCACCGAGACTTGAGTCGCCACCAGTTGCCATTACTTCAAACACACCTTGGTGTAATCTAAGTACTGATATATCAAATGTACCACCGCCTAAATCATAAACAGCAATAATACCTTCTTGGCCAGAATCTAAACCATAAGCAACAGCTGCTGCTGTTGGCTCATTTAATAAACGTAGTACGTTAATACCAGCAAGTTCTGCGGCATCTTTAGTACTTTGGCGCTGTGCGTCATCAAAGTACGCTGGTACTGTGATTACAGCCCCTAAAATTTCTTGGTTGCCAAAACTTTGCTCAGCTCGTGCTTTTAATGCAGCTAAAATATGGCTTGATGCTTTAATTGGACTGATTTTACCTGCCGCAGTTTCTATTGCTAGCGCACCATTGTGCTCACAAAACTCATACGGTAGTTGCCCATAACTTTGCTCTATTTCAGCCTGAGTTTTACCTAAAAAACGCTTAACCGAAATAAGTGTATTAGCAGGGTCTTGCGTTGCTGCTTGAGCAGCTTCTGCGCCAACAGTAATACCGCCTGCTTGATAACGAACAACCGACGGTAACATAGCCGCGCCAAGATCATCAGTTAACGTGCGGGCTTCGCCACTTTGTACTGTTGCAACTAATGAGTTAGTTGTACCAAGATCAATACCAATAGCTAGTTTATGTTCGTGTGGTGCCGCGCTCTGCCCCGGCTCAGCAATTTGCAATAATGCCATAATGCTCTTTAAACTCGTGTTGCTCGCTTTGCAGCAAGTAATTAATCGTCAAATAAACTGTCTTCAATACGCTCTAGTTCGTCACGTAACTTATAAACAAACTTCAGTTTACGAATATTATCTGCGGCAAGTTGATATTGCTGCTCATCGTTACTTGCGAGTTGCTCAGCAAGTTGTGCACTGTACTGCGTGTTTAGTTGCTTAATTTGTTTTTCAAAATTTGCAATTGCAGTATCAGGATCGCGCGACGATGTTAGCTCTTCAAGCTCTTCGCGAAGTTCCATTTGCTGCATTAAAAACATTGGATCTTGCAAGGTTTGCTGCTCTGCACGAATATCAACGCCTAGCTCGCTCAACATATATTCAGCACGTTTTACTGGGTGCTTTAATGTTTGTAGCGCATCGTTAATTTCGGCGGCGCTTTGCACTGCCATTAACTTATCGCGGCTGCTCGCATTCGCGTGGCGATCTGGATGTACAGTACGCTGTAATTCCAAGTAGTGCTTGTTAACCGTTGCTAAATCAATATTGTAATCAACGGGGACTGCAAATAATTCAAAGTAACGCATAACTTCAACCAATAATATTCAGAAATAACAAAGCCCTACATTAACTGGCAGGGCTTATTTAAACTACAAAGATATTTTAAGCTTAAACGGTAAAGCTTTCGCCACAACCACACTCATCTGCTTGATTAGGGTTTCTAAATTTAAACCCTTCATTTAAGCCTTCTTTAGTGTAGTCGAGCTCTGTACCATCGATGTAAACTAAGCTTTTAGCGTCAACAATTAATGTGACACCTTTAGCCGCAAAAGTTTCATCGTCTTCGTTTAAATCGTCAACAAACTCAAGTACATAAGCAAGACCTGAACAGCCCGTCGTTTTAATGCCAACGCGCAGGCCTAAACCTTTACCGCGGTTTGCTAAAAATGATTGTACGCGGTTTGCTGCCGCATCTGTCAATGTCACTGCCATGAGTTTCTCTTCTTACTTCGCTTGTTTGCTTTTGTAGTCTGCAATTGCTGCTTGAATTGCGTCTTCGGCTAAAATTGAACAGTGAATTTTCACTGGTGGTAATTCAAGCTCTGCACTGATATCAGTGTTTTTAATTGTAGCTGCTTCGTCTAGCGTTTTGCCTTTAACCCACTCTGTTACAAGTGAAGATGAAGCAATTGCGCTACCACAACCGTAGGTTTTGAATTTTGCATCTTCAATAACGCCTTCGGCAGATACTTTAATTTGCAATTTCATTACGTCACCACATGCTGGTGCGCCTACCATACCCGTTGCCACTGACGGATCATTCTTATCTAGAGTACCTACGTTACGTGGGTTTTCTACGTGGTCGATTACTTTATCACTATAAGCCATTATTCTATCCTCATTACCTGCTAGGGTATGTGCTCACACTATTAGTGGTGAGCCCATTCAACTGAATCTAAATCAATACCTTCTTGATGCATCTCCCAAAGTGGAGACATCTCACGTAGGCGACCGATAGAGTTTTTCATTAATTCGACGGTGTAATCAATCTCTTCTTCGGTAGTAAAGCGACCAATACTAAAACGAATTGAGCTATGTGCTAATTCGTCGTTACGGCCAAGTGCACGTAATACATAAGAAGGCTCTAAGCTTGCAGATGTACAGGCTGAACCTGACGATACTGCAATGTCTTTTACTGCCATAAGTAACGACTCACCTTCAACAAAGTTAAAGCTGATATTTACAATGCCAGGTACTGATTGGTCTTGCGTGCCGTTAAAGTATACTTCGTCCATATCAGCCATAATGCCGTCGATTAAACGATTACGTAAGGCGCTGATGTGTGCGTGATCTTTTTCGAAATCTTGCTTAGCAATTTTAAACGCAGTACCCATACCCACTAATTGGTGAGTAGCTAGTGTACCAGAACGCATACCGCGTTCATGTCCGCCACCGTGCATTTGCGCTTCAAGGCGAGCACGTGGTTTACGACGAACGTAAAGTGCGCCAACACCTTTAGGGCCATACACTTTATGTGCAGAGAACGACATAAAATCAACTTTAAGCTGTTGCACGTCGATTAATACTTTACCCGCGCTTTGCGCGGCATCTACGTGGAACATAATTTTACGTTCGCGACACATTTCGCCAATAGTCGCGATATCTTGAATTACACCTAGCTCGTTATTAACGTGCATAATGCTTACAAGTACTGTGTCGTCACGCATTGTGTCGGCAAGTTTTTGTAAATCAAGTAGGCCGTTTTCTTCAACGTCCATGTAAGTTACTTCAAAACCTTGGCGCTCAAGCTCACGACATGTGTCGATTACAGCTTTATGCTCAGTTTTAGCGGTAATAACGTGCTTACCTTTTTTCTTATAAAACTGTGCTGCACCTTTAATAGCAAGGTTATTTGATTCTGTTGCACCCGATGTGAAAACAATTTCACGTGGGTCTGCATTAATTAAATCAGCAATATCTGTACGCGCCTGATCAACAGCTTCTTCTGCTTGCCAACCAAAACGGTGTGAGCGTGACGCAGGATTACCAAACTTACCGTCCATTGTCAGGCATTGCATCATTTCTTTAGCAACACGTTCGTCAACAGGCGTGGTCGCTGCGTAATCTAAATAAATCGGTAACTTCATTTCTCTCTCCGCTGCAGGTCAACCTTAAAGTTGACAGCTTACTTGAATGTTTTCCAACTGCTTAATTGCATTATTAATACTGTTATCTTGGCGCGATGCTATTTCTTTCACATCTGATTTTTCCACCAATTCAGCAAGGGTAATATTATTCAAAAATTCTTCTATGCGTGCGCTTAAGTCTGACCACAAATTATGTGTTAAACAACGCATACCACTCTGACAGCCGGTATCGGCACCTTGGCAACGTGTTGCATCGACCGATTCGTCTACGGCGCTAATAATATCGCCAACAGAGATAACGCTCGCTTCACGCCCTAGTAAATAACCACCACCAGGTCCACGAACAGAACTTACTAGGCCATTTTTACGTAAACGAGCAAATAATTGTTCAAGGTAAGACAAAGAAATTTCTTGTCTTTGTGAAATATCAGCAAGGGCTACAGGACCTACACCTGTGTGTAGTGCAACATCCAGCATAGCTGTAACGGCATATCTGCCTTTTGATGTTAACTTCATAACGCCCCCTGCACAAAAGAGTGCAAATTTTAATTACCAGAGTAAATTAGTCAAGTATTATCACTTGATAAAAATTTGATTTAGAAACTCTTACTTTTAAATTGTAGAGTTAACAAATTTTCAATACTTGACCTCTTTGGTCAAGTATTACAGCCATTGTAATTACCTGAGTAATTTAGTCAAGTATTAGCGCGTTAATTAGTCTAGGTCTTTTATAACTAATAGCTATACCTAAGTTACTTAGGGATAGCCTTATTAATTGAGGTGAGAATACCGCGTAAAATATTCATTTCAGCATCTTCAGGGTGAGCTCGGTTAAACAAACGGCGTAATTTAGTCATAACTAAACCAGGGTGTTGCTTGATGATAAAACCTGTTTTAAACAACGTGTCTTCAAGGTGATCATAAAACAGCTCAGTTTGCTTTGAGCTTGGGTAAACTGCATCGTCTTCTTCAACCTTTTTAGGTTGTTGATTTAAAAATGCCATGCGAGTTTCGTAGCTAAGTGTTTGTACGGCCATAGCTAAATTAAGCGAGCTGTACTCTGGATTAGCAGGAATACATACATGGTAATTACAAAGCTGTAATTCTTCATTAGTTAAACCACTGTTTTCACGACCAAATACTAGCGCTACAGGACCATTTACGGCTTCAGCAACGAGCTTTTCACCACATTCACGTGGTTCAACCATTGGCCACGAAAGCGTACGAGAACGCGCACTTGTGCCAATCGTTAATGTACAGTCAGCGATAGCTTCTTCAACGGTACCTACAATAACTGCATTGCCTAAAACATCAGTTGCGCCTGCAGCTAATGCACTTGCTTGGCTGTCTATTTCGCAAGCAGGATCAACTAAATAAAGTTTTGATAAACCCATGGTTTTCATGGCGCGAGCCGCCGAACCAATATTGCCCGAATGTGACGTGTTAACTAAAACAATGCGAATATCATCTAAGATCATTACTGTGCTACTTTGCTATGCCAAAAAATTGCGCAAATTCTAACATGAAAATGTAATAAGATCCTAGATTCAAAAGGCTAGATCCTATGATCAAACCCAATATAACGATTCTTACATGGATAAGTTCTGTCGCTGCAAGCAAACTATGGTTTCAGCGACAAAGTTGTCGCTGCATGCAAAGTATGATTTCAGCGACAAAAGTTCTAGGGATATAACGCCGATTTGTTTTGATGCTTAAACCATCGCCGCCTTTACATAAACATCAAAACGGTTCTTTTTGGTTTTGATTTGCATACTTGGGGTTTTATCGTTTAAGAATGGGGCGTAATCGGGGCGTTTTACAACGACGCGCTTACTGGCAAGTGGGTAGGCAAAATCAAGTAGGTCGTCAGCGTCGTTGTCTGCACCAACAAGCTCTTGAAATACGCGCATTTCTTTTTTTACTAATGCTGATTTTTCGCGATGCGGGAACATGGGATCTAAATAAACCACATCGGGCATGCTTTCACATTGCGATAGTAGAGTGTGGCTTGAACCAAATATTAGGCTCATGTTTTCTTTCATCCACAAACCAATTTCAATATCGCTATAGGCTCGCTTTAAACCATCGTATAAAAGTGCAGCTACAACCGGGTGACGTTCATGTAATATAACTTTGCACCCTAGCGAGGCAAGTACAAAACCATCTCGCCCTAAACCAGCGGTAGCATCAAGTACAACAGGTGTTGCACCTTTGTTTAAGCCAACCGCTTTAGCTATAGCTTGCCCTTTACCACCGCCAAACTTACGCCTATGGGCGGCAGCACCGGTTACAAAATCAACGTTAATTGCACCTAGTTTAGGCTCGTCGGTTTTAAATAGACTTAACCCTTTATCATCGTAATGTAAGCTAAAGCCACTGCAATTTTGCGCCCATTGGGCTAAACCAAAGCGTGTTTCTAATTCATTTAAATAAGGGCGTAACTCTTTAAAAGCACACTGAATAACCACAATAAACTCCGACGATAAAATACGCCTGTAGTATATCAACCGCTTTACTTTAAAGCACTAAAATAGCTCTATATCACTATGATGATTCGTATTGACCTTTGCGGCTTCCGCTTTAGTACGTAAATTAGATATAAGTTCATTGCGGCTTTCGGCAACTTGCTTAAGCTGATATTTGATAAAGGCTAAATCACTATTAGCCGATACAAATAACTGCATTGTTTGATCCAATTGAGATATATATAAAGTGAGATCCGCAGGATTTGCTTGTGTTTGTTGTAGCTTAATAGCGCAGTCAAGTTCATGTAGCTGCTCTATAAACTCTTTAGTACTTTTGTTTTGCTCTATATTTTGAGTAGTTAACTGCTTAACAATGTCTTGAAGGGCTGTACTTATTTGAGCTGCCTGCTCATAACTGCTTTCGCTTCTTTCCATGGTAACAACCTTCTCGTTGGTCACTTCTAATATATGCGGGAAAAGATCTTTATAGCGCCCGTACAAAGCATCGTTATCAACAGGCATATTTTTTATCAAAAGGGATACTTTGGGATAATTAATAATAGTACTGCTACCAATATCAACAAATCGTTGAGCATGTCGATGTTGCTCAAGCAGCTCTTGCTCTAACGGGCAAACACCACTTTGCTGGCTGTAAAAAATACCTTTCCCTTGATACCAAAACACCACCACAACATCTAAATTTAAAGGAGCAAAAAAAGTAAAAAAGTATTCACTCAACGATTGAAAGTTATTAGCGTGATAACTTTGTCCAACGTAGCGCATTATACGCCCCATATCGCCCGACTCTGTCATTGCTATTTCAGCTGTTTTATTCGCTTTTACTATATCCAATTTTAGTTTTGCGCATTTTTGCCTATATTCGTAAAGTACCTTTATTCGCGCTATTAACTCTTCTGCGTTAAAAGGTTTTGTAATGTAATCAGATGCGCCGACGCTATAACCTTTTACCCGATCGCTCAGCTCTATTTTGGATGAGAGAAACATAACGGGAATATCCTGAGTATTTTGACTCTGCTTTATAGTTTTACATACGTCATAACCTGACATACCTGGCATTTCAATATCGAGTAAAATAATATCTGGGTTGTATTTATTGGTTAGCCTTAATCCTTCATCGCCATCTTTTGCATGAATTATTTTACAAAACCCTGCTAAAGACTCTTCAATTATATGATGAACATACTTGTCGTCATCAATTGCCAATACCAACTTTGCCATGCCTTAGTCCATTTTATTAGGTGTGCTAAAAGCATAGTACGGTAGGATGAAATTACTAAAAATTATTAGATAATAATTTTAAAATAATAAAAAAGCGCCATATAGGCGCTTTAATTTGGTTTGTGCTAAATATTAATTTTTAAACAGCAATACCGCTATGGCGTAGTAACGCGTCGACATTTGGCTCACGACCACGGAACTTTTTAAATAATTCCATTGGCTCTTCGCTACCGCCTTTTTCTAAAATATTTTGCATGAAGGCTTGCCCTGTTTCAGCGTTAAAAATACCTTCTTCTTCAAATTTAGAAAATGCATCAGCAGAAAGTACTTCAGCCCATTTATACGAGTAGTAACCTGCACTATAACCACCGGCAAAAATATGGCTAAAACCATTTTGAAAACGGTTAAACTCAGGCGGTTTAACGATTGATGTGCGGCTACGTACATCGTTTAGTACTGCTTGAATTTGGCATTGCTCACCCACTTTGTAATCGTTATGGATTTTAAAATCGAATAACGAAAACTCAATTTGACGTAGCATTTGTACGCCTGAGTTATAGTTTTTAGCCGCTAGTAATTTATCAAGTAACTCTTTAGGTAACGGCTCACCCGTTTCATAATGACCTGAAATAAAGCTCAGGGCTTCTTCGTCATAACACCAATTTTCTAAAAACTGACTAGGAAGCTCTACCGCATCCCACGCTACACCATTAATGCCAGCCACTGGCGCGGCATCAACTTGTGTAAGCATGTGGTGAATACCATGACCAAACTCATGAAATAAAGTAGTTACTTCGTCATGAGTAAACAGTGCCGGTTTATCGCCAACCGCCTTATTAAAGTTACACACTAAATAAGCCACTGGAGTTTGTAGTTCGCCGTTAGCGCGTACTTTACGACCCATACAGTCATCCATCCACGCGCCGCCACGTTTGTGGTCGCGTGCATATAAATCGAGATAAAAACGTCCGCGTAGAGTATTGCTACTATCTACAATTTCAAAAAAGCGTACATCTTTGTGATAAGTATCAAAGTCAGTAACTTCTTTTACGCTAATACCAAATAAGCGATTAACGGTTTCGAATAAGCCGCTAAGCACTTTATTTGCTGGGAAGTAAGGACGTAGTACTTCGTCTGAAATTGCATACTTTTCTTGCTTAAGCTTTTCGCTGTAGTAACCAAAATCCCATGCTTCTAATTCAGAAATACCGTGTTTTTGCTCAGCATACGCTTTTAGCTCGGCCACTTCTTGCTCTGCTTGTGGTTTTGATTTAGCTGCTAGGTCTTCTAAAAATGAGAATACTTGTTCTGGTGTTTCGGCCATTTTAGTCGCGAGTGACTTTTCAGCGTAGCTGCTAAACCCTAGTAACTGTGCAAGTTCATGGCGAAGCGCAAGCTCCTCGCTCATAATATCAGAGTTATCAAACTCACCGGCGTTAGGGCCTTGATCTGATGCGCGCGTAGAAAACGCGGTGTAAGTTTCTTTGCGTAATTCGCGGTTATCTGCGTAAGCCATTATTGGTAAATACGACGGGAAATCGAGTGTAAATAACCAACCATCTAATTCTTTACTTTTTGCTGTGTCAGCTGCAAGTGCTAAAGCAGATTCTGGCAAGCCTGCTAAATCACTCTCATCAGTAATATGTTTGTGCCAAGCAAGTGTGGCATCCATTACGTTGTTACCAAATTTTGAGGCAAGTTCTGATAAACGCGCGCTAATTTCGCCGTAGCGTTTTTGCTGCTCTGCCGCCAGAGCAATACCCGATAATTTAAAATCGCGTAGCGCATTAGTAATTGTTTTTTGTTGTGCTGTAGTCAGCGTTTTAAATTCGTCACTGTTATAAAGCGTATTATACGCGTTGTATAAACCTTGATGCTGACCTACAAATGTTGAATATTCAGATATTAACGGTAAGCACTGCTCGTAAGCTTCGCGTAATTCGTCGTTATTCATTACTGAATTTAAGTGCGATACAGGGGAGAACATGCGCGATAATTTATCGTCGGCTTCTTCAAGGGGTAATACTAAGTCATCCCACGTGTACGAGCCTTTAGCTAACACGTCATCAATGGCTTTACGACAAAGCTCGATACCGTCTTTTAGTGCTGGTACTACGTACTCAGGCTTTATTTTTGAAAATGGTGGTAAGCCTTCAAGGCCAATTAGTGGGTTGCTCATAAATACTCTCTTTGCGTTAATGCATTACGTTTTAAATTGGGTCTAAAAGTAAAAAAACAACTCAGCCGCTTTTAAGTTGTGTAATTTTAATAAGGTTGCTCCAGAGCAAAACACAAATAACCCATTAATGAGTCGGCCACTTTATAACGTTCTAACACCGTATCAACTAGGTTATTACTGCATATTTGCTTTTGAGTAAGTGGGCTAATGGCTATAAAGTCTTTTCGTTTGAGCTCATCTATTAAGGGGTGCTCTTTTTCAAAACCTCTTGGTGGGCGTTTTAGCGACTCTCCTGACATTTCAAATATAGATTTAAATTGCTCATCATAAATTGCTTTTTTATAGCTATTTGGGTTTTCATCTATGCAGGTTCTAATTGCGTTAAGCGCCTTTGATTCTGGTCGCCAAATACCAGCACCTACAAAACATTCGTCATTTGCTAAGTGAAAGTAAAACCCTGGGGCGTGTACGTCTTTTCCCATAAAATGGCGAAATTGAATTCCTACATTAATTTTATATGGGGTTTTATCTTTACTAAAACGCGCGTCTTTATGGATTCTCATTAAACTACCGCCGACTTTTTTATCTGATGCGACAAAATGGCTAGAAACCTCAGCAAGTGGTGCTTGCATTTGCTTAATGAAATCTAAAGCGGGCTCTCTTACGTATTCCTCATACTGTGATTTATGGTCGTTAAACCAGTCTCTATTATTGTTTTGATCAAGCTGGGCAAGAAATTCGAATGTTTTTTTACTAAACATAGGTCACCTAAACACTCTTTATTTTTAAAACTTAATGTTATGCTAATGCGCATAAAACTCAACGCCTAAGGACATAAAATGACACAACACTTTGATTATATTGCAATCGGTGGTGGCAGTGGTGGTATTGCCTCTGCAAATAGAGCGGCAATGCGTGGCGCTAAAGTAGCACTTATAGAAGCAAAACACATGGGCGGCACGTGTGTAAACGTGGGCTGTGTACCTAAAAAAGTAATGTGGCACGGTGCTCAGGTTGCTGAAGCAATTAATTTATATGCCCCAGATTACGGCTTTAATGTTGAAGTTAAAGGCTTTGATTGGAGCAAGTTAGTAGAAAGCCGTGAAGCCTACATAGGCCGAATTCATAAAGGTTACGACAGTGGCCTTGCTAGCAATGGCGTTACTGTAATTAAAGGCTTTGCTAAATTTGTAGATAATAAAACAGTTGAAGTAAACGGCGAGCACTACACAGCCGATCATATATTAATTGCAGTAGGCGGCCGCCCAAGCATTCCGCATATTGAAGGTGCTGAACACGGTATCGATTCAAATGGCTTTTTTGAATTAAAAGAGCAACCTAAACGCGTTGCAGTAATAGGCGCAGGCTACATAGCCGTTGAGCTTGCTGGTGTATTACATGGTTTAGGTACTGAGACACATTTATTTGTACGTAAGCATGCCCCACTTCGTAGTTTTGACCCATATATTGTAGATACGCTTGTTGAAGTAATGGCTGCCGAAGGTCCTACTTTACATACTCACTCTGTACCAAATAAATTGGTAAAAGAAGATGATGGCTCTGTAACACTACATTTAGATAACGGCAAAACTCATAACGTTGATCAAGTTATTTGGGCCATTGGCCGCGAGCCAACAACCAATGCTATTAACGTTGCAGCAGCTGGCGTAGAAGTAAACAGCAGTGGTTTTGTAAAAGTTGATGAGTATCAAAATACCACAGCTAAAAATGTATACGCGGTTGGCGATATCATCGAAAATGGTATTGAACTTACACCGGTAGCAGTAAAAGCAGGCCGTACTTTATCTGAGCGTTTATTTAATAAAGAACTACCAGATGATTTAAAAATGGATTACAGCTTAGTTCCTACTGTTGTATTTAGTCATCCACCTATTGGTACTATTGGTTTAACTGAGCAAGAAGCTATTTCTCAGTACGGCGAAGAAAACGTTAAAATTTACCAATCTGGTTTTACGGCTATGTACACAGCGGTAACTAAACATCGCCAGCCTTGTAAAATGAAACTTGTATGTGCCGGCCCTGACGAAAAAGTAGTTGGCCTACATGGTATTGGTTTTGCGGTTGATGAAATGATTCAAGGTTTTGCCGTTGCCATGAAAATGGGCGCTACTAAAGCTGATTTTGATGCCGTTGTTGCGATTCACCCGACAGGCTCGGAAGAATTTGTAACGATGCGCTAGGCGCTAAACTCTAAGTTCTCAATTATAAAAAGCCCTTGCTAAGTAAATAGTAAGGGCTTTTTAATGCTTGTTATATTTTGCACAACAAACCACTTAAAACGTCACATTAAAAACATCCATTCAACATTAAATAAATATCTAAGCCATTATTTTAACAGCAAAAATATTAGACCGATAAAAAGATTAAAAGTTTAAATTTTGTTTTGGCTTTAAGGCATTTTTACAATTAGAATCTCGCGCATTTATAGTTTCTCTTGGTTATTTATGTTTTTACTGCGATCTTTTATTTATTTATTATGCCTAGCGGGTGTTGCTCATTTAATTCAACTTGAAGGCTTTGAATTAAAACAGTATGCACTTTACAGTGAAGAAACTCTTACTGAACATATGCAAGATGTTTTAACTTTTTTAAGCTGTATTTTGTTTTTCTATGCTTCGCGAATTAACTTTCAACTCAAAATACCGGCAGTATTACTTGCTGCGTTATCGGCAATGATGTTTGTAAGAGAGTTTGATACCTACCTCGACTTATACTTTTTTGATGGCGCTTGGCAAAGTATCGTCTATTCAATTTTAGCTGGTGTGTTTGTTTATTTAATAACAAACAAAGGAAGTATTTTTAACGCTTTAAAAGCCTATAGCTTCACTCCTAGTTATGGAATTTGCTTATCAGGCATGGTTACTTTACTCGCATTTTCGCGAATGATGGGCAAAGGCGCATTTTGGCATTCAGTAATGGGTGATGACTATGTACGTGCGGTAAAAAACATTGTTGAAGAAGGTATAGAAACGCTTGGCTATACTCTAATCTTTATTTCAGCCATTGAGCTTGTACTCATATGCCGAAAAAGAATGGCTAAAAATCACAAACATTGCACTGATGAAGTAACTCAATAGCGTTTCTCCATTTTTATTGGTTACTTTTTTTGCACTAAATTTGCTAATTGGTTTAATAAATCAATATACTGAGCCTGTTTTTATTAACTCGCGTTTAATTGGATATTATGACTAAAGATATATTGCTGCATCCGTTTCTTCTTTCAATTGTAATGATCACAATTGCATTTGTACTAAAAGTACTTGTTGATAAGCTGGCTAAAAATCGCGCAGAAAAAAAAGAAAAAGATATTCGTTATATCGCACACAATATTAAGCATTTTATTAATTTTGTAATGATGATATCGCTGCTATTTGTGTGGTCTACCGAAATTCAAAACTTTGCACTTTCTATTGCTGCTTTTGCTGTGGCGATTGTGCTTGCAACGCGTGAGTTTATTCAGTGTGTAATAGGCTTTTTTTACCTCGTAACAACCCGCCCGTTTAGAGTCGGTGATTGGATACAAGTAGGTGATTACTTTGGTGAAGTAGCTGAAACTGATTGGATTAAAACAACCATGCATGAAATTGATATACACACTTATCAATTTTCTAGAAAAACCATATACATACCTAATAATAAGCTGATTACCAGTTCTATTAAAAACTTAAACTTTGTAAAACGCTTTGTTACACATCATTTTATTATTGTCCGAAGAGAGAGCTTTAACCCGTACCCTATTCACGACACATTGACTGAGCAAGCTAAACTGTACTGCGAAGAGTTTCAAGAAGTAGCAAGCCGTTATAATTCGATGATTGAGCGCAAACTTGATGCAAAAATATCTGGCCCAGAACCGGTAATTCACTTTGGTACAACCGATTTAGGTGAATTTAAAGCAAGCTTTACCTTGTTTTGCCCAACAGAAAAAGCGCTTGAGATAGAGCACAAATTAACAGAATGCTTTTTTGCGTTATGGTACAAAGAGGCTGAAAAAAATAAAGAGGATGAAGGAGAAGCCTAAACCTCGCCTACACAAAGTAAAAATACAAACCGTAGGTGCGAATTTATTTCGCGCTCTATTACGTGAGCGTATATTTAAAAAGCGAGGTGTAAAACCTCACCTACCCAGACTAAGCAGGCAAATTGTAGGTGCGAATTTATTTCGTGATCTATTACGTGAGCGTATATTTAAAAAGCGAGGTGTAAAACCTCACCTACCCAAAGTAAGAATGCAAATTGTAGGTGCGAATTTATTTCGCGCTCTATTTCTGAGCCTACATTTAAAAAGCGAGGTGTAAAACCTCACCTACACAGAGTAAAAATACAAATCGTAGGTGCGAATTTATTTCGCGCTCTATTTCTGAGCGTATATTTAAAAAGCGAGGTGTAAAACCTCACCTACACAGAGTAAGAATGCAAATCGTAGGTGCGAATTTATTTCGCGCTCTATTTCTGAGCGTATATTTAAAAAGCGAGGTGTAAAACCTCACCTACACAGAGTAAAAATACAAATCGTAGGTGCGAATTTATTTCGCGCTCTATTACGTGAGCGTATATTTAAAAAGCGAGGTGTAAAACCTCACCTACCCAAAGTAAGAATGCAAATTGTAGGTGCGAATTTATTTCGCGCTCTATTTCTGAGCCTATATTTAAAAAGCGAGGTGTAAAACCTCACCTACACAGAGTAAAAATACAAATCGTAGGTGCGAATTTATTTCGCGCTCTATTTCTGAGCGTATATTTAAAAAGCGAGGTGTAAAACCTCACCTACACAGAGTAAGAATGCAAATCGTAGGTGCGAATTTATTTCGCGCTCTATTACGTGAGCGTATATTTAAAAAGCGAGGTGTAAAACCTCACTTTCATCAAAACGAAAGCGCGAATCCACTTCGCGCTCATGGTTTTTTATGCTGTACCACCGACTGTTAACCGATCAATTTTAAGGCTTGGTTGGCCTACGCCTACCGGTACGCTTTGACCATCTTTACCACACACACCAACACCTTTATCAAGTGCTAAGTCGTTACCAACCATCGATATTTGCTGCATTACTTCTGGGCCATTACCAATAAGCGTTGCGCCTTTAATTGGTTGGGTAATTTTACCATTTTCGATTAAATACGCTTCTGATGCGCTAAATACAAACTTACCAGACGTTATATCAACTTGTCCGCCGCCAAAGTTAGGCGCGAATACCCCTTTTTTAACTGAGCTGATAATATCGGCTTGGCTGTGCTCTCCGCCTAACATGTATGTGTTAGTCATGCGAGGCATTGGTAAATGTGCATACGACTCACGGCGTGCGTTACCTGTAGGGCTTACACCCATTAAACGCGCGTTTAGCTTATCTTGCATATAGCCTTTTAAAATACCGTTTTCGATGAGTACGTTGTAAGCGGCTGGTGTGCCTTCATCATCCACATTAAGTGACCCACGGCGATCGGCCATGGTGCCATCATCAACAACAGTACACAGCTCAGATGCTACTTTTTGGCCCACTTTACCACTAAACGCAGACGCGCCTTTGCGGTTAAAGTCGCCTTCAAGTCCATGCCCTACTGCTTCGTGTAAAAGCACGCCAGGCCAACCATTACCAAGTACAACTTCCATCGTGCCTGCAGGTGCATCAATAGCTTCAAGATTTACTTTAGCTTGGCGTACAGCTTCTTCAGCAAATTCCATCCAACGTGGTTTACCATCAACAAGTTCTTTAAAGTAACCATAATCTAAACGTGCACCACCACCTGCGCCACCGCGTTCACGGCGACCATTTTTTTCAAGCAGTACTGAGCAGTTTAAACGAATAAGCGGGCGAATATCGGTGGCAAACGTACCATCACTTGCTGCGATTAATACTTCTTCGTAAACCGCTGACATTGAACTAATGACTTGCTCTGCATCGGGTGCTAGCTCACGAATATAGTTTTCAAGTTCGCGTAATAAGCTCACCTTGTCGGTATCGCTCATACTCGAAATTGGCTGATGCGGTGCAAACTGCTCTTTAGCTTTAACATCACTAAATACTTTAATCGCTCTATCTTCGCCAGCATCTGCGATGCTACGAGCCGCTGTAGCCGCTTTATTAAGTGCTTCAAGATTTATTGCATCAGAGTAAGAAAAACCTGTTTTTTCGCCGCTTACAGCACGTACACCAACTCCACGTTCAACGTTATAAGAGCCTTCTTTAACTAAGCCGTCTTCAAGCACCCATGATTCGTGGTGGCTTGATTGAAAATATAAATCGGCGTAATCCACTTTATGCTGATGTATGTAAGCGAGCGTTTTTTCGAGCTCTTCTCTATTTAGCTGGCTGTCGTGTAGTAAATGCTGTTCAACCGAATTCATAATAAATGCTCTCTAAATCGTTGATGAGACTGCACGGGCATATCTCGTCTAATTTTTTGTAACTGGTCTAAATCTGCGTTGCAGCTTATAAAACCGGTGCCTGTTGGCAATTCACTCAGGATATTTCCCCAAGGTGAAATAATAATACTGTGGCCATATGTTTGTCGGCCATTTTCATGTGTACCGTACTGAGCTGCTGCAACTACATAACATTGTGTTTCTATTGCGCGAGCTGCTAATAATGGCTGCCAATGCGCTTGTCCTGTGACGACTGTAAATGCACTGGGTACTAAAATAATATCGGCGCCTTGGCGTACTAGTTCGTTGAATAAGCCACTAAAGCGCAGATCATAACATACTGTTAAGCCTATTTTACCAAAGGGAGAATCAACAACAACCACATCGCTACCTGCTTGGGTAAAATCTGACTCTCGATAGCTACCTGTTTGATCATCTACGTTTACATCAAATAAATGTATTTTGTTATACGTTGCAACCAGCTCGCCTTGATTATTATATAAGTGCGATGCTGCATAATATTTATGTTCGTTAAATGGCTCAGGCATTGTCCCTGCATTTAACCAAATATTATGGTGTTGGCACAATTCACTAAGTTGTAGTTTGTATCGCTCAACTTGCTTAGCAACACGTAACGTGTCGTTGCCGCTTTTACTAAACACTAAAAAAGCCTCAGGCAAACAAACAAGTAATGGCCTCGTTGTTGGGAGGGTTTTAAGTGCGCGCTTTAAGCTTGCAATGTTGTCATCAGGGTTTAGCCCTGAACACATTTGTAGGGCAACTATTGTGGGTGTGCTTATGCTTGCTGTTTTGTTCATTGCGTTACTGTTACTTGAGCATCTTTAAGTTTTAAATCGACTGATGCTTGTGGCTGATTTTGCGCAGCTTGAGGTAGTGTAACTTCACGACTTTTTCTGTCGAGTTCTTGAACAATAGGATCGTTCATTTTACCCGTTACTTTAAAGTTGATCTCTGAGATGACGCGCGCAGAATGAATAACTTTATCAATTGCTAAGGCAGCAAGCCCTGTTACTGGGTTTACCATCCATGCAACTATAACCGGAATACTCGAGGTTACCTGCGGCGCTACAGCAAGGTCATAATCTATATCAAGCGTGTTTAAATTTGCATAACCTTTAATGGTTAAATCGGCGGGTACGCCGTCCATTTTAGTATCTTTAGTGTAAGCGATACCGTTTTCTAACTGCATAGTGCCTTGCATGCTGTTATAAAAAAAGCCCTTTGAAAATACATCTCTAAAATCAAGTTTCAGCTTGCGTACTAATGAATCAAGGCTCAGTAACGAAAATACGCGTGCCCCGCCATCGCTAACTTCAGTTAAGTGACCTTCTCCTAAATCCCAAGCTATCTCGCCACTTAAACTTTTCACATCAAAATCATAAGGTGCTGCTTGCCAAGTAAGATCATAATTTAGATCGGCTTTTGAATCTTTAATCGCGGAGGTTATATCAAACTCGCCAAAAAGAGCGCCTATATCATCACTTTTAAGCTCGCCACTTAGCGTTGTTAATCCATTTTGCCACTGCCCTTTAGTGCGCAGTACATGATCGCCTTTATCGACTACAAGTTCTGATATTGATAAACGCTCTCCATCACCTAATAATGACGCACTCACTTTATCAAGTTGGTAGCGGTCAATTTTGCAATCACTACATTCAAACTCAATAGCAGGTATTTTAGTAAGCCAGCTCAAGTCTTTCTCAGGAAGTACATCTGTTATTTCAAGTGCTTGCTCATTGTGCGGTGCAAAATTAAGCCTTAAGTAATCGGCATTAATTCGTATGGGCTGGCTAGGCTGTGATGTAGGAATAAAAACCCCAGCTCTAAGTTCTTTAGCATTTAGCTTTAGGTATAAATCGTCTTTTGATGGTGCTAAACGCATTTCAAAATCATTAAAAATGATGTTACTCGCATCAAGTAAACCTATATTTGCGACCACCTCATTAAGCGGTGGCATAATCCCTTTTGATTCTTGATCTGGGTTTGCTTTACCAGCTTTAATTATTTGATCAATCAGATCAAACCAAGGCACTAATTCACTCTGTTCTAGATTTATATTTACGCTTAAATCTTTTTGGTTTAATCCTAAATCTTGTTTTCCGAGCACAAAATGGACATTGCTAAACTGTGATTTACCATTTTCTAAAATAGCATTAAAGTAAAACTGTTGATTAGCGTTTGCTGTAATGAGATTAGAAATGTCATCACCTTGTACTATTGCATCAAGCGCCCACGCTTGTTCGCTATTTTTATTATAAGGTGCGGGTAAGTTACTCGTTAAGCCAAGTAGTTCTGAGTTTACCTGTGCACGGTAATTAAAGCCTTGTTCGGTAAAATTAAGTACTAAACCAATATCAACATCGCTTTGCCCGCTTAAATAATTTTTTAATATACCTTGTCCACTGTCAATTAATGTATCGGCGTCAATTTTGGCGTTTATATCTATGTTTGCTTGGTAATTTTTAGCATCACTTTTGCTGCTGTAATTAATAGTTAGCGGCATGCCCAACCACTTCGCAGTCGCATTTTTAAGTGTGATATTGTCGTTTTTAAAATTAAGCTCGCCAGTTAAGTTTTTAAGCTCAATACCTGGCGTTGCTATAAATACTGGCAAGTCATTTAAATTAACTTTGCCGCTAACACTGGCTCCGCCTTTAAACTTAGAGCCTACTAAAAGCTCAATACTGGCATCGGCTTCGCCTTTGCCCTGTACAACTTTAAAAATTTCAGCAAGAGGTTTGGCAATAGGTGTCGCTGCAAAAAAGTCATGTAACTTTTCCATCTCTGCTTTTTTATCAATTTGCACAATAAGTTCATCAGCATGCATTAAATCTGTAATGCTTACCTGTACACTATTACCAATATCTAAATTAACCAACTTACCTTGCTGGCTATATATGTCCATACGCTCATTATCAAAATGTAGCTGTACGTCGGCATTGGTGACCGAAGGCCAATCAGGATCAAACTCATAGGTTGCGTTGTCTATTTGCGCTAATACACCAAACTGGCCACTGCCATCGGTGAATGGAAAGCCCGATAAAGGTCCTGCAAATAAGACTTGTGCTTTAGATACTTCTCCGCCTTTAATTGCCCCATTTAAATAGCTAACGAGCTCAGGGCTCATTGCTTTTAATGGGAAATAATGACCTGCAATTTTGGCATCTGGGGCGAAGGCTTCAGCGTAAAGATCTAATCGAGGATCATCTGTTAGACTAATTTGTAATTCTGCAGCAAGAGTGACGTCATCATTATCAAACCATATATTGTCACTACTTATATGCCAGCCATCATCTCGCTTAGCTAAATCTAGCTCTACATTTAGCTGATTATAATTTATGTCGTTACTAAAGCTTTCGCCTGTAACTAATGTGCCATTTTCGCCAAATAAATTTATTCGACCACTACTTTGATTAAGTAAACCATTTACTCTAAGTCCTTGTGCTGCAGGTACCGATCTTAATTCTTGCCAACCAATATTGTCAGCCTCAAACCATAATTGCCATTGCTGTGCATTAGAAAAATTTAAATAAGCTTGATCTATTTGCCCGCTAGGTTGGCGCTCTAAAAATGGTTCAAGTGCATTAAAATTACTTAGCCCTGCTAGGTTACTCAGTAATTCAAAATCAACTTGATGGAGCCACACTTCATTTTTCGCCCCTAGTTGAGCTTCAAACTCTAAACTTGGCCATGCTTTATCGTTACTATTAAATGTTAAACCGGTGCTTTTTAAGTGCCAGCTATTTTGCTCGGGATATAGATGGAATCCACCTTCACTCAAGCTAACTTGTTGGCTTTGCTCTTCTCGCTGCCAACGCACAAAGCTTGGTAGCCACTGCATTTTTATATCGCTTACAAAACCTTTATCTAGTTTTAGCCACGCTTGTAAATTAATATCGCTATGCAGTTGTTGCTTTTGCGTATTTATATATTGCGCTAACCAGTTAGATACATCGACTTTGTTAGCCTGCACATAAATGTCGCCCGCAACTTGCTCTAGGGTATCGCCAGTGAGTGCTATGCGCGCATCAAAATCACCGACCGAAATACCCGGCAGTGCTAAGCTCCCACTACCAAGATGCTGCTCATCTTCATTTTGCCAAACAATATTTTTGAGGAGTAACTTACGTTCTTTACCGTCTTCTAGAACAAAGTTAATACTGGAATTTTCTATTGCAAAATGACCCGTTTTACCCAAAAACAGTTCTTCAATCAGCTCTTTTTGCTCAAAAGAGACTTCATCGTTGTCACCGGTTTTAAATAAGTTGGTGATATTTACACTGGTATGAAAACCATTAATAACAAAATAATTAGATCTAAGTTGCAGTGCTTTTAAGCTTTCCCATAGATTTAGCTCTAAGCTGGTTTTAGCAATGGTGAGTGATATTGGCGCGGTTTCGTTATCTTTAAACGATAAATTTTCTAGCACTAATGCAGGACCACTGCCCTGCCAACTAGCTGATATTTCACCGATAGATAAGCTTATTTCAAACTTTTCGTGTAAATAGCTTTCTATATTACCTTTGTATTCGTTTGCATACGGGAGGGTATATTTTAAAATTGAAACAATAACGGCCAGTAATACCAAAATTATGGCGCAGGTCTGCCATAACTTTCTAAAACAAAAAAAACAGACCGCTTTTGCTTTCATTACATCATTACCACATCAAACTGTTCTTGGCTGTATAAGCTCTCTGTTTGAATATTGACTTGCTTACCAATAAATAGTTCAAGCTCGGCAAGGTTATGATACTCATCGTTTAGTAGGGCTTCGCTCACAGCAGGCGCCGCATACACCATAAACTTGTCGGCAGCGTATGCTCGGTTAACACGCACTATTTCACGTAGTATTTCGTAGCAAACCGTTTCAACTGTTTTTTGCGAACCACGACCAGAACACGCCGGGCATACATCACATAAAATATGTTCTAAGCTTTCGCGTGTACGTTTACGTGTCATTTCAACAAGCCCAAGCGCTGAAAGCCCATTAATATTCGTTTTAGTACGATCTTTTGCGAGTGCCGATTCAAGTGAATGTAATACTCGGCGCTTATGATCCTCACTTACCATATCAATAAAGTCGATAATGATAATACCGCCTAAATTACGCAGCCTAAGCTGGCGCGCAATTGCAGAGGTTGCTTCTACGTTGGTATTAAAAATTGTTTCTTCTAAATTACGATGTCCCACAAATGCACCAGTATTAACATCAACAGTCGTCATTGCTTCTGTTTGGTCAATAATTATATAACCACCAGATTTTAGTGTGACTTTACGATGTAGTGCTTTTTGAATTTCGTTTTCAACGTCAAACAAATCAAATATAGGTCGCTCACCTGGATAGTATTCGAGTACTTGAGACAGTTGTGGAACAAACTCTTCAGTAAATAACTTTAGCTCTTCATGAGTAAGTTTAGAGTCAACGCGAATGCGTTCCATATCTTCGCCTACATAGTCACGTAGGGTTCTAAAGGCAAGCGTTAAATCTTCGTGAAGGATGCTGGCCTTACTGGTTTTTTTGCGACGAGCTGTAATTTTTTCCCACAGTTTTCTTAAAAAACCGGCATCGTGTCGTAATTCTGCTTCGCTAGCGCCTTCGGCTGCTGTACGTACAATAAAGCTGCCATTTTCATCGCCATATTCTGCGACTATTTTTTTAAGGCGTGAGCGCTCTTCTTCAGTTTCAATACGCTGACTAACCCCTACATGGGTCGCATCTGGCATAAACACTAAATAGCGAGAAGGAATAGTTATATCTGTGGTGAGTCTTGCGCCTTTAGTGCCTAGCGGATCTTTTACCACTTGCACCATAATGTATTGGCCTTGACGAACTAACTCTCTAATGTCTTGTACTTTTTTTATTGGTACGTCGTCTACGCCTTCAACAATAGAGGCACTATTTACAATATCGGATGCATGTAAAAATGCCGCTTTTTCAAGGCCGATATCAACAAAAGCAGCCTGCATACCCGGAAGTACACGGCTTATTTTTCCTAGGTAAATATTGCCTACAATACCTAGATTACCAATTCGCTCTAGCTGTATTTCTTGCAGTACACCGTTTTCTATTAGGGCAACACGGCTTTCGCTCGGTGTGACATTGATCAGTAATTCTGTACTCATGTTACCTTCTTAAGAATGTTTTTAATAATTGTTCGGTTTCATATAAAGGTAAGCCTACAACAGAAAAATAGCTACCCGCAATGTGAGTTACAAAGCGACCACCTAAACCTTGGATACCGTAGCCACCGGCTTTATCTTGTGGCTCATTAGAATCCCAGTAGGTATTTATTTCTTCATCAGTTAAAGTTTTAAAGGTGACATCTGTGCTTACAACACAGCTAAGCACATCATTTTGCGTCGCAAATGCAACTGCGGTAAGTACTTGATGTGTGTTACCTGATAAACGTTTTAATGTGTGTATAAAATCGTTTTTATCACGAGGTTTACCCAGTGATTCATTATCGATAACAACCACGGTATCACTACCAAGTACAGGGCGATCAGTATATCCAAGCTCTACACCGCTTTGGGCTTTCAAGCGAGCTAAACGCTCAACAAGTGCTCTGGGTTGCTCGTTTGGAAGTGGGCTTTCATCTGCATCAACACTAAATTGTGTAAATTCGACACCTAATTGGCTTAATAACTCTTTACGACGGGGAGAGGCTGATGCCAAATATACTGCGGTAGTCATTACCTGATCCTAAAATGTCTGCGATATTTACGAAGTAGTAAAAACACCCAAAACCAACTAACCATTCCGGTTGCTACTGGCCATAAATACTGTGGATTAAAGTAAACCCCTAACAAAAAGTGATTTAGCCAAAACTGCATTAAATGATACAGCGTTAAAAACAAACCAATTAATAAGCTTTGTTGCCAAAGCGAAAAGTTACGAATTTTTTGAAAGTTGCTCGCGGTTACAAATATACATATTGAAAATGTAAGCGAGTTCACACCTAGCGGTGAGCCAGATGCTAAATCTATTAATAAACCAACAACCCAAGCAGTACCAATATTTAAACGATGCGGTACTGCCAACGACCAATACATTAGTACAAGTAAAACCCAGTCAGGTCTAAATGGTTCAAACGAAAAAGGGAGCGGCATTAATGCCATTATTAACGCAAAAAAGATGCTTAGCGCAATTAACAATGAATAACGGTTAATCATCGCTGATTTGCTCCTGTTGATTACGCCATAAAATAACCAGCAAACGAATGCGATCTAATTGCGCAATAGGTTCTGCAAAAACTTGTGCAAACGGGCGGCCTTCATCACGATTTATTTCGGTTACTACAGCCACCGGGTATCCCTCTGGGAATGTGCCACCTAATCCTGATGTAACAAGTACATCGCCAATTCGCACATCTAAGCTGTGCGGAACGTGAGAGAGCTTAACGACGTTAATTTTACCTATGCCCTCAACAACCGTTCGTACATCGTTACGCAGTATACGCACAGGTGTGGCATGCGTAGTGTCGGTCATGAGTAATACGCGTGACGTAGTTGACCCTACTTTAGTTAATTGCCCTACTACACCCATCTCATCAATTACGGCTTGGCTTTCACTAAGTCCATCGGTGGTACCACGATTTATAACAACTTGATGGCTATACGGATTTGAATGCACAGAAAGTACTTGAGCAATAATTTTACGATTTGATTGTTTTGCAGATGAGCCTAATAAGGCGCGTAGTTTTTGATTTTCTCTGGCTAGAAATTGATACTGCTGAAGTTGCTCGCTTTGTAGCATTTGCTTTTTTTTCAGCGCTTCGTTTTCAGTAAGAAGTTGCTCTCGCGTATGCAGGCTTTTAGCACTTAAGCTAAATAATTCGTAGGGTAAATTAGCAACATAAATTAGTGGGCTAACTAAGGTATTGAGGCTGGTACGAACAACGGTACCACCTTGCGTATATCTGTCTCCAACAATGAGTGCGATACTCAAAAGCACTGCGACAAAAAGTCGCAGTTGCAAAGAGACTGTGCGTCCAAACATTAATTTCATTAGTCGTAACTAAAAACGTCACCACCATGAACATCGATCATTTCAAGTGCTTTACCACCACCACGTGCAACACATGTAAGTGGATCATCAGCAACAACAACCGGAATACCCGTTTCTTCCATTAATAAACGGTCTAAATCTTTTAACAATGCACCACCGCCAGTAAGTACCATACCGTGTGCAGAAATATCTGATGCCAGCTCTGGTGGTGATTGCTCAAGCGCAACCATTACTGCACTCACAATACCCATTAATGGCTCTTGTAGAGCTTCTAGGATTTCGTGCGAGTTAAGTGTGAATGAACGCGGAACACCTTCAGCAAGGTTACGACCGCGCACTTCAATTTCGATTGGCTCATCAGTTTTAAACGCAGAGCCAATTTGATGCTTAATATTTTCAGCTGTCGCTTCACCAATTAAGCTACCAAAGTTACGGCGTACATAATTAATGATAGCTTCGTCAAACTTATCACCACCAATACGAACAGATGATGAGTAAACAACGCCGTTAAGTGAAATAATAGCAACTTCAGTTGTACCACCACCAATATCAACAACCATAGAACCTGTTGCTTCTGATACTGGTAAGCCTGCGCCAATAGCTGCTGCCATTGGTTCTTCAATTAAGTAAACTTCACGAGCACCTGCACCCATTGCAGATTCACGTATTGCACGTTTTTCTACTTGAGTAGCACCACACGGTACACAAATTAGTACACGCGGACTTGGACGCATAAAGTTATTGTTATGCACTTGTTTAATGAAGTGTTGTAACATTTTTTCTGTTACAAAAAAGTCAGCAATAACACCGTCTTTCATTGGGCGAATCGCTTTTATATTACCCGGTGTACGACCTAACATAAGCTTTGCTTCTGTACCTACAGATGCAACACTTTTAGGTCCACCAGCACGCTCTTGGCGGATAGCAACAACAGAAGGTTCATTTAATACAATGCCTTCGTCTTTTACATAAATTAGGGTATTGGCTGTACCCAAGTCGATCGATAGATCGTTAGAAAAAATACCACGGAGTTTTTTAAACATGAGGCTGGATGACCTTTGAAATACGTTCTTATATTAGCTGCCTCACTTTAACATGCTCAACTATATGAGCAATATAAAGCGCAGCGCCTTTGTGAATTTGTGAAAAAAGGAAGCAAAGCTTCCTTAATTGAGTTTTATCGTTCGCGAACTAAGCGAAAACCAATGTAGTTAGATCTAAAATCAGGCGCTAAAATTAAACGCGTAGATGCACGAGCAAGGCTTGGTGCAAAGTTCCACGCTCCGCCTCTTACTGCTACATCAGACTCACCTGATTCTTTATCGGTCCATTCCCATACATTGCCTACGGTATCGTATAATCCAAATGCATTTGGAGAAAAAGAACCTACTGGTGATGCACGTCTGTTTGACCATTCACTACCACACCAACCACAGTTAGCTAGGTTTTTACCAATTTCGTTACCCCAAGGGTATTCTGTTTCAGTTCCTGCGCGTGCTGCGTATTCCCACTCAACTTCGTTAGGTAAACGAAATTGCTGTCCTGTTTGACCAGATAACCACTCAGCGTAAGCTTTTGCATCGTTATAAGTTAAACATACAGCAGGAAAGTCACTGCCTTGCTCAAAACCAGGATTACGCCAATTTAAATTTGCTTCCCATACTGGTTCGCCATTTAAATAATACGCACACCCTTTATTTTTTTCCGCTTGAGTTTTATAACCTGTATTTGCTACAAACTTTTCGTAGGCACCCACGGTTACTTCTTTACTTTGCATAGCGAAAGAATTTGCTATTACTTTTTCAATCACTGGACGTTCATTAGCTAAACCATTGCCGTTAATATCGCCCATTTTAAATTTGCCTGCAGGAATAACGACAACCGGCGTTTCAACGTTTGCATTTAATACATTAACGTTTTCACTAACCTGGCGTGTTGTTACTTCTGGTTGCTCTCGAGTATAGGTCGGTGCAGCAATCGACTTAGGCTTTTTTACTAAATTTGCATTAATTGTTTGCGCTTTATTCAAATCAACACGTGCTTGATAAGGTTTATAACCAAGTTTACGTATTTCAATGTTATGAATGCCCGGCGGTAAACGTGTAATCAAGCGTGTTGAGCCAAAGCTTACACCATCGATAAACACTTCATCGTCGTATACGTTTGATCGTAATGTTAGCTCTACTGATTTATCCTTCTTCTTATTAAGGATAGAAGGGTAATCTTTTTTCACCGATGCAGGTTTAACTGAATAATCACGTACTGGCTGCTCATTTAAACGAGAAACCGACACTGTGTTGCTATTATCCGCGCTATTACTGAATGTTAACTGACTATCGGTAAATGTATTATTATACGCTGGTTGATAAGCAGCCGTAAGTGGCGTGCCGTACTCAGAACAATAGCGGTTATCTATGCTTAATAAGCTACATAAACGGCTGCTATTAACTTCGCCGCGCATAGTTACACTTAAGTTAACGTTGTAATTACCTTGGCCGCTAAATGCACTGTTAACTACATGGCTACTTAATATTTGTACTTGAGCGCCCGCCAAATTGCGTTTTGGCTCAACAATGCGCTCTTCTGTTAGATTTGCAAAAATTTGATCAACAAAGCGTTTAGTTGCTTTTTGTAGACCCATTTGCTGACCGCGTTGCTCACATGCTGCTAGCGTTTCTGTTCGCTTACAGTTAATAGTGTGGTTAACCTCAAGCGTACCTTCACGTGTAAACTCGTTACGTAAACGCTCTACGCGGGCTGTAGTTAACTGTTCTTTTAAACTTTCTAATGTATTTAAAAGCGTATGCTTAGCAACACGAATTTGTTCTATATCTTTACGGTGGGATGCAATTGCCGCCAACTGCATAGAAATATCATCTTTATTTTGCTTATGATCAATCACCGCTTTTTGATAGCGTGATTGAGCCGCACTAATATTAATAGTGGGATCGTCAATTAAACGACGGTACATTTCGTTCATCGCATCGAGCGCTTGGTTTTTTTCTTTATCTAGCTCTGTAGAACGAGAACGAAGTAGCTCTAATTGATTTTGTAACTGACTTTCTTCTTTAAGATGTTTTTCAAGTATTCTTGTCGAGTTATCGTATTCTGTCTGTTTAACACTAATCTCTGAGTCAATTCCAGTCACTGTAGCTGTGTCTTGTGCAAATGCACTACTAGCTAACAAACTAGCTGAAATTAACAGAGATAAAGGAGTAATTCGCATATATTCCAGTCCCAAAAAGCGGCAATTATTTGGTCGTTATTATTTTTTATAATTAAAGCCTTATGCTATGTACTTGCAGCACAAAACACAAGCTTTGTTCAATTATTATATTAGTTTACAACTATTCGCGTGTTTCACGCCAGTAAATAACCCGATCATTTCCTCTAAAGCGTCCAAATTGTAAAATAGTACGAGGATCAAGCTGTGTTCCATCGCCCTGCCAATCCCACTTTAACCAATCATAAGTATTATATTCTAAGGTAAATTCACCCAAACCATTTGGCTGTGCATAAATACCGTTATCTGCCGGATACACTCCCGCTTCTAGCTGGCCAGATACACCAGTCCCATATTTATAGGTTAATTGTGGGCTGCTAGGTGATATTTGAGTGATTTGGGTATGATCAAATACACTACAATTATCTTCAGTGTTATTTACAAATCCACTGCCGTTGTAATACTGAGCCTGCATAGGAATAAGTAAAGGGTCGAGATCGGAGCCTGCGTTATTACCAAGGACTAAACGTCCAAACCTAAACTCTATCGGTAATGCATTTAGTCGTACGCTATTACAACCACCCGAGCATGCTGTTTGTGTATTAGGTTTATCATTTGCATCAATGAGTGTTGCTCCTTCTATGTTAGAAAGCGTTGCCATTAAGCTCACCATAGCGAACGGTCCGTCTGCTTGCCCTACACCTAATCTTTTAAGTGTCGTGTTGAGTTGGCTCATTTGCCATTGACCATCGCTTGTATCTCCCCAGTTGTTATTTCCTAGGTTTATTAAGCGGCTAGTAAAATTAGTTGCAGGTACATAGTTACCTACTTCATTATTTTCGGCATTAATGGCTACACTGGACTTATCAAAGCCCGCTTTATAATTAGCCATTAACTCACCATTTTGATTTTGTGCTTGTACTGTAAAGCCAAGTTCAAAAGGTTGATCAAGGTAAGTTAAATTACTGCCGTATTGCGTGCATTGCGCGGCAGCTTGAACCCCCACTACCTGAAACTGCGAAGGTGCAAAACGACCAACGTTATATAGCTCACCTTTTACATCTCCCGCACCAAAATAATCGGCATCTTGAAGGCCTGCTGTTAAATCAATGATGCCAACTTGGTCGTAATTATATTGCGATATAGATTCACTCAAACTACCTGTGTCATTAAAGGCAACAGTACTCATAGCTTCAAGCGTACCTTGAATGCCTGGCGTAGGCGCTTTAAGTAATGCCTCTACAAGTGGTTGCTCTGTAATAAAATGCTTGGCAATGGTGTTATTTGTAATATTGCTGTAGTTGTCTGGGAAACCATCGTTGTTAGTGTCTTGCCCTGTTTGCCACTGCACCGCATTCATTTTTAAATCAAATGCTTCGCCCGTTAGTCTAAATAAACTTCCATCAGCGTCTGCTGCATAACCATCACTTGCTACCTCCATGGCTAATCCAAATGGTTTTACGACATATTCATTTGAACTACCCGTTAAATTTACTGATAAATTAGTTAGTGGGTCTAAAATTAAATTGGTATTTACATTTAAACTCAACTTTCCTGCATCGGGGTAATTTATAACAATCGGGGCTTTAGACTCACTATCAAAGTTAAGTATGAATGATTTAGAGGCTTGCTCGACCGCAAAGGTATTATTGTTGTTACTAAGTGAAACCGTATCAGAGCAACTTGCACCAGCACTGCATGTATACGATAAATCTAAGCTTACATCGCCACCAGCGGGAAATGCAGCTTCGCATACGCCCGTAGTGGTATTTGTTTTTACCGCTTGAATAGATAGCACTTTTGCATTAAATCCAGTATTTGAAGGCTTTGCTGATAACTGAGTAGGAATTGTAGTATTTCCATCTGTATCATTATTAAAAATAAATCCAGCATCAGAAAACGTAACTTTACAGCCACTCAAACCAACATTATTACCACCGATATAACAACGAAGAGGTGCAGAAGGATCAGCAGTGTTATATCCAAATGTAACACTGCCTGTGGTGCGTTTAGCAAATTCGACAACCGCTGATCCTGTAAAATTAATATTCTCCCCCGTAACCCAACTTTGCTGACCACTATTATCTGGAGAAAGGTTTAAACTAGAGGGTTCCGCAAATAATAAGTCGCAGGCATCATTAGCGCAGGCTGTTAGTGTCATTTCTTTAGCTTCACACGTCAGACCTTTGTTATCGCTTATTGTTAAACGATAATGATCCAGTGTTTCTGGTGTATAAATACCACAAAAACCAGGGATACTTTCGGGTACTGGTAGAGCGTCAAACGTTGAGCTCCCTTCGGTAATAATTTGAGTAGCCGATGTAATTGATCCCTGATACGTTACATTTTGAGCGATTCTTACCTCACCAGTTGCAACAATATAGCCCGCAATATTTGCATCGGCTGCAATAGCAACCGCACCATCCACATAAATAGCCAAGTACGCGCCAGTTTCTACTACTATATTTGTTTTACCTATATTCAAAAATGAAGTTGATAGAAGTGAGGTTGTGTCTTTTAAAAAAATACGTGTAGGCGCTGTTACTCTGTACTCTGTTTCCAGCATACTTAACTGCAACTCATCGTAATAATAGTCGCCAGCTAAAGAAGTAGGTACGGGCCCTGTTGAGCTACCATCATTTGTAACCGTTGGCACCTGCGCCGCTTGATTCGGTTCTAAAGAGTTATAACCACCAGCAACACACGCCTGACCATTACACAAAGGAGGGCTCGTCAGCGCTGTAGAAATTAAACTTGTGGTGGTGACAAACTGCGCATTACCATCGGTTATTTCTACTCCCTGCACCAGCTGCACTTCACCATTGTTATAAGTAGAAATAGCGCCCGGGAATAACGTATCACAATCTAAAGTATCACCATTAAATACAAAGGTACTAGTCATGGCGAGTATTGATGCTTCCTCGTTTACGTGACGGCGCTCGTTATCGCCATCACGATCTTCGTCAACTACAAGTCCTAACCTGTCAGTTCGCAGGTTACAGCTGCGTAGCCACCCGCCATCATCTTCTTGGCGTGAGTTTTTACTTGCTACAACTAACGGAGCCACACTAAAATTATTAGTAAAACTAAAGTAATTACAGCCATTGCTCCAACCGTCAACTTCAAAGCCTGTGAAAAAAGTTTCCCACGATACCTCAACGCCATTATCGTCAGAAAATGTGCGGTTACTTCCGGGTTCCACAGCCATATAGGCAACAGTTTCGGTTTTTATAAGCCCAAGTGCTGTTTCAGATGCTTCTAAAGCAATATTAACGCCGCTGGCAGATAGAGAATTACTTTCTACTGCAACTGTTAAAAATGGTATTAATGCTTGCGTTGGTGGATTGCTGTCTATGCTATTGAGTGTTTGTAACGAATGAAAAAAGTTTGGCCTTTGAGTAAACGGTTCAGCAAATGTTAAAGGCTTATAGCCTTTAGGTGTTAGTGGAGCAAAACCAGACTTAGAGCCATACTGTAATTCGAGTAATAGATCAGTATTACCTACTTCCATAATTGTGCCGTCTGGAAATTGATGCACACCATACTCAATAGCTAAATAGTGCGCTCCCATACTAATATGCCCGCCATCCTCTCCTGAAGGTTCAAGCGGTAAGGCCTCAAAGCTAGTTGTGGTTATATTACGTATTCTTATTATTGCAGGGTTTCCGCCTTGGTTTGTTGAGAGCATAAAAACAGCAGGAGGCGTTATATATTGCTGTTGAAAATTAACTTTTGTCCAAACAGGCGATGTATATGTATCTTGCAGCTCTATATAACGGCCTTCGATTTTTGGAGGCACTGCATTTGCGTAATTACAAAGTAACACGCAGCTAAAAAATATAGTGACCAATGCATTTTTCATCATGGTAAAGTTTTAGCCTCCAGACTGAGCGTTCTTTGTGTTTGCCAATAATCTTTTCTGCAGCTACTCCCTGCAGGGCAATCAATTGCGGCGCACGTTGCACTGCTTTGTAAGTAATATATATTCACAAGCCCGTTGGTTGTACTGCTATCAGGTAAGTCTATATATTCATCGCAACTCACCACTACTTTACAGTTAGCTAAATATGCAGTTTGGAAGGTTAAATCAGTAGTAACTGATGTACAGCTTTGAACTGAGCTATTTATTGGAAATAGTTGCGTTAAACCACTTTCTAGGCCGCTTTGTGCTGCCATAAAAGCGCGAGCCCCATAATACTCAATTGTATTTTGTTGAGATGCACCAGAAAGCACTTTAACTAATGCTAATCCTAGTGCTAATAAAGCAACAATAATTACCAAAGAAACAATTATTAAGTTCCCTTTTTGTTTACTGGGTAAGGCTTTTCCGTGAGGATTTTTTTTAAGGTACATTAGGAATATGTACCTCATGGTTAAAGTTCATTACTTCAGTATCGTTAAATTGCATTTGCGCATTCACATTAAGCACAGCGTTTCTTTGTAGGGAGAGCGCATCAAGAGTAAAAAATAAATCGCTCGCTAAATTGTTAGCAATGTAAATACCTAATAAATCACGTTTAACACCACTGCTTATTTGTAAGCTCACAGCATCTGATTGATTAATAGTAAAACCGTAATTGGTATATCTATATAAATACTGCCCTTCAACGCAAAAACTTACAGGTTCTGAAAGTAAATAAAGGCGTTTACTCGGCGACTCTTGGGTAAATGCTTTGCTAAATTGCCACTCATCAATTTCGCTCGCTGAACTATTAAATGCTGATACTTGCAAACGCTTATTATTATTCTCATCGTATATATCAGCACTGCTTAATGGGTATATCGTTGCCCAATTTCCAGCTTGCGGCTGCGTTAAGTTATTAAGTTCAAAATCAACAGCGCTAACATTAAAAGGCGCTACGGTAGGTAGGTAATTTGTATAGTGAGTCGCTGATAAAAACGGCGTATATTCTAGGCACTGCTGAGCACTACACGCTCCGCTAGTACTGTTATCGCAAGAGAGCCTTAAAGAGTTTGGCGTAGCGTGGCGAAGCTCTTTACTAAGTCGCGTTATTAAAAAGCGGGCCTGAGCTACTGCTTCTTGGCGCTCAACCCCTTGTGAGTAAATACTGACCCCAGCACCAATAAATGAAAATGCACTTACGGCTAAAATACCAATAATAACCATGACAAGTAATAGTTCTATAAGGGTAAATGCATTTTGGTATTTAGCTCTTTGCATTAGTAATTCCCTTTATATGCACTAAATCCGTAAACTTCGCCTAAGGGTGATGTTACTTCAATAGTAATACGCTTAAAGGTTGTGCCATCGTTGATGGTCAATTCGTTAAAGTCGCTATCGTACTCAACAGTAACAACTAAGTTAAAGTCACTGTATTGGCTTAACACCTCACCTAAGCTATTTGTAATAGGTTGGTTAGAAAGTGCAATGTAGTCATCTACATCGTTATAACTGGTTCGGGTCTCTAGGCCAGCCCCTAAGTTATCGACGCCTAAATCACCCTCTGCGGTACAAGGCTCTGCACCTAAGGTTGTTTCGCCGCAACGTCTAAAAGGTGCGCTTCTATCGCTGTGCTCATCAAACGATTTACTTTGAATTTCGTTCATTAGTGATTGACCAAATTCAGAGGCTCTTAAAGCAATAATTGGCTCTGCACTTCTTTTTGCTTGCGGGGCAATGAGCGCGGTAATAATGCTTAATGCAATAGCAAACATCACTATGCCAATAATAAGCTCAATTAAAGTAAAACCTTGTACTTTAAGGGCACGCATAGATAAGCCCTTCACCACTTATGCATACGCCAGCTAATCCAACATCTATTCGACACTGCGAAGTGCAGGTTTGATTTGATTTACCTAAAGGATCAAAACTAATTTGGGTAAATATATTCGCGTTACTATCTAAAGCGCTAAATGTTATATCACTTCTTTGCGTGTTTATTTGTACCACTAAATGATCGGTGTTGTTGGTATCAGCGCCACCGATACATGTATCAGGTCTGGGGGGAGCAATAAGTGTGGAGGTTATATAAAGAGTATGGCAACTTGTTGTCGCTGTATTTTGCATTGCACGTAACTGCACTGTTCTCAGTGCATTTAAAGTACGGTCTCGATATGAGTATGCATCTTCTGTTGAGCTGCCCAGAAATTTGGGAACTGCCGTTACCGACAGTATTCCCAATATCACTAGAGTAATAATTAACTCAATGAGTGTGAAGCCACGCAATCGTTGCTTACTACTGCTTATCATTTATGTAATTAACAGCCCGTAGTAACTAGTGTTATTACTGGAGGAGTTACAACTACAGGGCCTGTCGTCGCAGTAGCTTGTGTGTATTCAATGCGACAATCATCAACAGTAGTTGCATCCACAGTGTAACTATTTGGAAAAATAGTTACTGTTGTATCGTTTACAAATAAATTGAAATCAGCTGAATCAATTGCATTTGGTGTTCCATCTGCAAAGTTGACATCTAAAAATGCTTCAAAGGCTTCTTCTGTTGCTGCTGGGTAACCATAAACAGTAGGTACTGGTACACCAGTATCTACTGTAACTGTAGCCGTTGCCTTTTTGTGATCACTAGCAATAATAGATTTGCCATTTACAATATTCATACCACTGCGAATCGACCCTTGTAAGCCTTCAAGTGTTGAAGCATTCGCATCACCTTGCAAGTTTAAAAAACGAGGGGCTGCGGTAACGGCTAAAATGCCTAAAATAACAATTACGATGATCAATTCAACAAGTGTAAAACCTGCTTGTTTATTTATTGGTAAACTTTTTAACGATTGCGTTTTCATAGATAAGCCTCTTTTTAATTACTTAGTTTTTAAATATTTTTACTTTGCCTGTTTTAGCAAAGTATGAAAAACCTGTTAAACCTGATATTTCACCCGTATTGGTAGGTATACTTTTAATATCAATGGTATGAGTTAAATAATAGACGCATTGCGTACTTTCTGCATGGTACCTAACTAAAAAACTTACACTTTTTATTATCGATATTTCACTACTTAAGGTACTGCTTGGTGCATCTTGTAAAATTATATTTAATACTTGGCGGCATTTATAAGCATTTATAGACTCTGCGCGAGTATCTTTTTTTTCTGTTCCATCACCCGTTGGTGTACCTAACGATCCATCAACAGCAACTATCACTCCTCCATAATTAACGAATGTTATATTTGACTTACTATTTGGTCTCCCTTCTAACTCCCATTGACCTCTAACCATGCCAACAGCCGATGAAAAACTACCCGCAATAGCATCTACGCTTGCATTATGCGCTTGATTTTTAATACCTATATATTGAGGTATAGCAAAACTCAAAATTACTGCCAGTAAAATAACAACAATAACTAACTCAAATAATGAGAAACCTTTTGAGTAAGCTATGGTTGTGTTCACCTTAATTCCCTTTAATTGCCGACATCATGTTCCACATAGGCATAAAAATACCCAATGCTAAAATCAGCACCATAATGGCAACAAACACAGTTAAAATAGGTTCTATTTTTGCAGTTAAGCTTCGTAAGTCATAATCAACTTCACGCTCATAATAATCAGCTGCTTCTTGAAGTAACTCATCAACCCGACCGGTTTCTTCACCTACGGCGACCATCTGTAATACAAGCTGAGAAAACAGCTCAGAACTTTTTGAGGCTCTAAGTAAGCTATCGCCTTTTTCTATATCTTGGCGCATAGTAATAATCGCTTTTTCCATATAGCTATTATCTACGGCATGCGCTGTTAGCGATAACCCCGTGGTCATAGGTACGCCAGAGCGCAATACCATAGCTAGACTTTGGCTGTAGCGCGCAAGCAATGTGCGTTTTAAAATATCTCCAATAAATGGAATTTTTAATTTATATTGATCCCACTTGAAGCGCCCAGCATCTGTATTTAAATAACGCCTCCACGCAAATACCGCCCCAATACCCATTACCAACAATAACCACCAGTAATTAACAAAAAAGCTGCTAGTACCAATTAATATTTGAGTCATTAACGGCAATTCGGCATCGAATTTGGCAAACATGCTAGCAAAGGTAGGAATTACAAAAATATTTAAAATAACCATAGCTGCTACAAGAGCCAAAATAACAAAAGTAGGGTAGCGCATAGCTGCTTTTATTCGTTTGCGAGTTTCCTGTTCTTTTTCAAAGTAAATAGCGAGTTGATAAAATGCATCTTCTAATCGGCCAGAACCTTCACCAACCATTACCATTGACACGGTTAAGCGGCTAAATACCTCGTTATGAATTGCCATTGCACTGGATAAGTCCCGGCCTTGCTCAAGTTGCCTGGTAACTTCCATCAATACATTTTTAAATTCTTTATTTTGTGTTGTATCTGCCAATCCAATCATTGCTCGTATAATTGGAATACCCGCTTTTAGTAGCGAATACATTTGTCTAGAAAACATAATCATGTCGTCTAGCGTTATTTTTTCGACAAATAAATTATCAAAAATTTTAATATTATTTTTTGTTTCAACTAAAGAAATTGATATTGGTATAAATTGACGCTTCATTAAACTATCAGCTACGCCAGCTTGGTTACTCGCTTCTAATTGGCCTTTTACCAAAACACCTTTGCTGTCTTTCGCTTTATAGCTATATAGTTGCATCAATATCCCCTACTATTTCTGGGATATATTCAGCCACTTTAAATACTTCATCTAAAGAGGTAATACCTTTCTTAGCGTAATTTAATGCCATTGCTGAGAGCGGCGAAAAGTTAGCACTATTTTTAGCAGCCTTTGCAAAGCCTTGTGTGTCGTTAACTCGTAAGGCATCCATCATTGCATCATCCATTTCGAGCAACTCAAAAATACCTACACGTCCTTTATAACCAGTGTGATTACATGCTGTGCAACCTTGCCCTTTAGAAAATTGAGCATCTGTAATCTCTTCGCCTAAATATTTTAACCAACTTATTTCTTGGCGATCTGGCAAGTACGGTACTCTACAGTCATTACATACTCGCCTTACTAATCGCTGAGCAATAATCGCTCGCAGTGAACTTGCCACTAAGTAAGCCGGTGCACCCATGTCGATTAAGCGCATAGCGCTGGTAATTGCATCATTGGTATGTAACGTTGATAGTACTAGGTGGCCTGTTAAAGCGGCCCTTAATCCAATATCTACGGTTTCTTGGTCACGCATTTCGCCAACCATTATAATGTCAGGATCTTGCCTTAGAGCGGTCCGTAAAATACTGGCAAAACTTAGCCCTATTTTATTATTTATTTGTACCTGGTTAATACGTCCAATACGATACTCAACAGGATCCTCTACTGTAATAATTTTACTTTCTTGTTGGTTTAACTCACTTAATGCACCATAAAGTGTGGTTGTTTTACCCGAGCCTGTTGGCCCAGTAACTAAAACCATGCCATGTGGACGTTTTATAATGCTGCGCACACGTTTTAATATGTGTGCCGGCATGCCTGTTTCATCTAACGATAATAATCCTGCAGATTGATCAAGCAAGCGCATTACAACTGATTCACCATGCTGAACCGGCATGGTAGATAGGCGCACATCAATACTATGGCTGCGCACTTTTATATTAAACCGGCCATCTTGAGGGAGGCGTTTTTCAGATATATCTAATCCCGACATAAGCTTTAAACGTAGCACTAGTGCCGATGCTATTTTTACTTGGTTAAGAGTGTGCTCTTGTAATATTCCATCTACACGTTGACGAATGCGAAGCAAACCTTCATCTGGCTCAATGTGAATATCAGATGCGCGAACTTGCACAGCATCCTCAAATATTGATTGCAGTAACTTTACAACGGTTGCATCGGATGTCTCATCACCTAAAGAGTTTAAATCAAACTCTTCTACGTCTTGATATTCTTCATGGAGTTGTGCTGCAAAGTTGGTAATTTCATCTGTACGACGATATACGTTGTCAAATGCAGCCATGATTTGGCTTTCTTGTACAACAGCTAAATCTATTCGTTTAGGAGCAAGCATAGTCGCAAGTTGATCAAGGCCCCTTAAATCAGCAGGATCGCTCATCCCAACCAAAACAGAGTCACCATTATCTTCGATTACTAGTGCTCTGTAACGACGCGCATATACCTCAGATAAAAGCTTAGATACATCGTGTGATATTTTTCGCTGTGATATATCTAAAAAAGGTACCTGTAATTGCTGCGCTAAAAAGCGTAATAATTGTGGCTCACTAATAAACTCAAGTGTAATAAGTGTCGAACCTAATTTACGGCCCGTTGCAGCTTGAACGTTTAATGCTTCACTTAGTTGCGCTTCGGTGATCATGTGTTCGTGGACAAGTAAATCGCCTAAGCGCATTTTTAAACTAGGTCTCATACGGCCTCCTTTAGTGCAACTAAACGCTGTAATGCATGCTGGGTCATAGCGGTATTTAACCCACCTAAATCTAGAGCCACCTTATAAAGCTGTTTAGCATCGAGGTACTCTCCCAGTGCATCTTTTGAGGTTGCAAGTGCAAGCCACCACTTGGCTTGACTAGGCTGGAGCTGTGTAAGATGTTTAAAGCTTTCAAGTGCTTTATGGTGCTTACTCGCACTTTGCGCAGCAGTACCTTGCAGCACCCAAAAATCTAGATTCGCCTGGGATTCAAATTCATCACTTAAAAGCAGTAATACCCCTTCATACTGTTGTTGCATAATGAGTATTTTGCTTAGCATTACACGCCATTCAAGTACGTTAGGGTTTTGGCGAATACCTGATTGCAAAACCTGTTGCGCAGAATTTATATCTTGTTGTTTAAAGTAAGTTGCAGCCAGTAAGTTTCGGGCCTCAACATGTAAAGGCGATTGCGCTAAAATAATGTTTAAATCACTAATAGCTTCATTGTATAAGCCAAACTGTATTGCCTGTTTAGCTGCTGCTAATTGCTCGACTAATAAAGCCTGTGGTGACTTAGTTTCTGCTGCGCTTTTGATCATAGTATTTTGTGGCTTAGTTTTAGCCACTGAAGTAATTTTTGGCTTGCTGACAATAACTTTGCTAGCCACTAACATATTATCTTTAGCTAGTGCAGGGCTTTGTTTAACCTCGGCAATTACAACCGGCTCAGCCGTTGGTTGAGAAACCAGTGATGTTGCTTCACTCAACTTGGATTCAGCTAAATCATTCACTTCCGGTTTTATTTGCTCAACTTGCACAGCCTTCTTCACAACTTCTTGCTCAACTAAAGGCTCTACAGTGCTTTTTTCATCTTGAGAATCAGATAAATTAGAGCTCAAAACCGCGACCATTTTTTGCTGTGGTAGCACAGACTCACGTTGAGTTTCTTTTTTGTCGGCGGTCGGTAAATACAGGTATGCTAAAAAAATGACACTTAGCATAATAAGTAAAATTACGGCTTTAAATACAATGTTTTTTACATCATATATTGGCTTTACGCTTATACCTTCTTGAATATTCACTTGTTTAGCTTCACGTTGCTCAATATTTTTAAGCATATTATTTATAACGCTCATAACCACTGCCTCCAAACCCATATGGCAGCAATAGCTAAAACACTAAACATTAACGCGCTGTAGCTCCAATATTGACCGGTTCGATATTTTGCGCAGTCTTCGGTATCTTTTATGGCAAGCTGAATATGGCGATTTGTTATTGTATTTAACCCTTCCCCATAAGCTTGTAATAGTGCTTTGTGGCATAAAATATTAACTAATCTAGGAATTCCACGGCTTGCTCTGGCAATCTTAAGCCCCATACTATTATTAAATAAAGGAGGTCTATTAAATCCTGCAACTTGTAAGCGATGATTAATATAATAAACAACCTCAGCGCCAGTCATCGCCCGTAATTTATAAGAAAAACTGATACGTTGGCGCAGCTGCCTTACTTTATTGTTTGCCAGTTTTTCATCAAGTTCAGGTTGCCCAAATAACACAACTTGAATCAGCTTTTCGCTTTCTGTTTCTAAGTTTGTAAATAATCTCAGCGCCTCTAGTGTCTCCCAACTCAAGCATTGCGCCTCATCTATCAAAAGCACTACGCGCTCATTATCTTCTTGTAAGTCGAGTAAGTGATGATTTATAAGCTGCCCTAGTGCTTGTTGGTCCAATGCTTTATCTACATCCATACCCAGCTCAATTGCAATCGCCCATCTAAGCTCTTCAGGGCTTAAATAAGAGTTAGGCAAATAAGCCACAATGTAATCTGGCTCAAGTTGGTTTAATAGCTTTCTACAAAGCAATGTTTTACCAGTCCCAACTTCACCGGTGACTTTAATAAACCCTTCACCCATTTCAATGGCTGTTGTTAGCACTTGCATCGCTTCGTGGTGCGGTTCAAGTGCACAAAAAAATTGTGTGTTAGGGGTTAACGTGAAAGGCATTTCACTTAAATTAAAAAAGCTTAAATACATAGTTAGTTTTCATACCATGTTTTTAAAAGCTGACGGCTTTCACCTTGTTGTTTTTTCCAAGTATCGGGCATAACAACGGTTGGTTTGATTAAAATAATTAGTTCTTTTTTCTCTTGGCGTTTACGAATACTTTTGAATAAGTTGCCAAATATGGGGATATCACCCAGCACGGGTGTTTTTGATTCTTCATCCTGTGTTGACGTTTGCATCAAACCACCAATAACCACTATCTCGCCACTTTGAGCGCGAATAACGGTATCTGACTCTCGAATGTTGCTCTGCGCTAGAGGTAATTCAAAACGTTGATCGTCTAAAGTAATTACCTTTAGCTGCTCTTCTGTTTCAGTTACTGAAGGGTGAACATGCAAAATAACTGAGCCGTACTTGTCAATTTGCGGCGTTACATCAAGGGCAATACCAGAAAAGAACGGCGTTAAATCAATCTCAGGCGAGGTAGTTGTAGCAGTACCTGTTACCGTCGTACTTGATACATTAGTAACAAAGTATTCGTCTTGCCCTACTTTTATAACTGCTTTTTGGTTGTTTGTAGCCGTAACGCGAGGGTTGGATAACATTTGCACATCACCTTGGGTTTCTAGCAAATTAATAACCCCGTTAAAGTCACCTTTTTGAATTGTCAGCGATGACGCTCCGCCAATGGCAGCCGAAATGCTATTACTAATTGTAGAACCCGCTGTTGTAGCAAACGAAATACCGCCTTCTAAACCACTGGCTATGCGCTCCCAGTTGACCCCTTGTTGGTACTCATCTTTTAAGGTTACTTCTATTATTTTTGCTTCTAGAATAACTTGGCGTTGTAGGTTTTCTTGGCTTTGACGTAAAAACTCTTTTAGCTGACTAATTTCGCTTGGTAATGCATTTACGGTTACCAAACTAGCTTGTGGGCTTGCAACAACATATCGCCCATCGCTTGCGCCAATTAAAGACTTAAGGGCAACTTCTAATTCCTTCCAAAAATCGTTTTTATTAATTGTTTGGATTCGAGAACCATTTAAATCTAAGCTTTGATTATCGCCGCCAAACTCACTATTTTGCTGGTTACTACTACCTGAACTTGAACCACTCGAACCACTGCCACTTTGTGCAAATTGACTCACCCCACCAGCAACAACACTCACTGTAGACTGACCATGGCGTTGCATCATTAAATAATTTACAGGTATTGTTTCTGTGCGCATTTTGGCTGGTAGTACTTGTACAATTCGTCCTTCATTAACAATATCTAAAGGATACATACGCTTAATAACATTAATGACTTCATTAAACGTAACGCTTTTAAGATTTAAATTAATTGTGCCATTTACCTCAGGATGCACAGCAACACTAAAAGGGGTATCGTCTGTTAAGCCTGCAAAAAAAGCGCCTATTTCGACATCATTTGCTGCGACATCAAAACGCTTGATAGATAAATCATCACTTATAGTTTGCTCATTATTTATAGATGACAATAAGCTTTGTGTAAGTTCGCTTGGCATTTGTAAAGGCGCAATTACTTTAGGCTCTGTAGGTCTTTCAGATAATTCTTGCTCTATATGGTTTTTAACCTCTTTGCCTGGTTTAAAGCTATGGCACGCAGTTAAAAATGTAGGTAACAATAGAAGAACAAGCCACGGATGAGATAAATTATTTTTTAATTTCATAGTCATATAATTCTAATTTTATTTGTTTATCATCATTTGCTAACACAACCTGTTTTGAGTTAATGCTTAGCACCCGAAAATTATCTACAGCATCACCAACTCGATAAATATGGCCTGAAATAATGGCCTTAAATGCTGTACTGTTTTTAATAATAGATTGCAATTTAAGTTCTGTACTTTGCTTAATTGGACTATTGTTACTCACGAACATATTTGGCTGAGTCGGATCGCGAAGTTGCGCAAGCGCACTCGGTGCTAAAGCGAACAAAAGTAATAAAAAATATAAATTATAATGCGATAAATTTTTCATTAGCGCTCACTGTAGCAATTTGTAAAGTTAATTCAGCTTGAGGGTACTCTAGTACCTGATAACTAAACTCTTGTATTAATAACTTATCTTGATTATTTTTTAATGCGGCTAAATATTTTTGTAAGCTAAAGTAGCTACCTTGCAAAGTAACTACCATCTGATGCTCAAAAAATAATGTTTGCGTATCATGTTCACCTAGTTTTTCTACATCGATAGCCCGTGCTGGTTTTACATTAAAGCTACTCACTTTTACGTCGCTACTATCTACGAGCAAATCTTTTAAAACGGCAGGTACATTTTTAGCAGCTACAAAGCCTTGGCTAAAACTATTAAGTTGATTATTTATTTCGGCTAATTCATCTCTGGTTTGTGCAATTTGACCGCGTAAAACCTTAGTGTAGTCGTAGTTTAGTGCTTGGTTTAACATGGAGAGTTGCGCATTTATCTGCTGTAACTCTTGCAGCGTTGTATTGTGCTTTGAACGTATGTTGGCAACTTCATCTTGCTGTGGAAAAATAACGAACCAGAGACCGAGGTAAATCACTATAAACAAACCAACAAATAAGGTGGAATACTTCTCACGTTTTTGCAGCGATGCAAACTGAGCTTGGTATTTGACCCATAATGGCCAACCTTTATTTTTATTATTCTGGCGACTTGTTGTTTGGCTCATGGTTTATCGCCCTCATCACTAAGGTCTGTCGCTACATTAAATTCACTCACACCTGCTTGCGTAGATAACTCTAAAACTGAAAACTCTTTATCAATAAAAAATGGCGACTGTTTTAAATTATCAAACCAAATTGGTAAGAATTTTGATTGCGATGTTTGACCTTGAAGCGTCACACTCTGCCCTACAAACTTAATGTGGGTCAGCCAAATATTAGGTTCATGATACTTCGCTAAATCGTGCATTACCTGTGCGTAGTCGGTTGCAGACTGATCTGAACTTTGCTCTAAATAGCTAAATATTTGCTGCTTGTGCAAAACCTCTTGCTGAAGTGTTTTTAGCTCATTAATAAAGAGTGTTTTATTTTGCTTCTCTGCTAACTGCTGTTTTACAACTTCTAACTGAGCTTTTCCTTGTTTGAGGTATTGCCTATTTTGTTCTAAATCAAGCTCACTAGAATATGTTTTATAACTGTAAAAAGCCCACGTGATTACAATAATTAATAGCGCACCTAACCACAACGTAATCATTCCAGACAAAGGAACTGGGTCTCGCCGTACACGTAAGGTTTTTTGATAAAAGTTAATCCGGGTTTTCATAGCACAGACTCAGGATCTGTTAATTGATAGGCTGCCCCAAGCGCATAATAAAAATTTGGCTCTAATTGCTGCGCTAATTCTAAGTTAGGCTCAAAATCTACAACTTTTACTTGTAAAAACTCTGCAAGCCCGGCTCTAAGAGTTAATGAAGATAAATCATCGCACTGTAACTGAATACTGCGAATTGGTGGTTGCTTGAGCTGGCTTTCAAAAAAGTCCATAGAACGCTGAATTTCTAATCCTAACGCTTCTACCAATTCTTGATTTTGATCCTTATCTGAAATACCTAAAAAACCATTTAATCGCCTAGCTAATACTAATTGCCCATCACGAATAATTAAGATTCGAGGTTCATGATTAGCATGTTGCACAATCAGCATATGCGCCTCTTTGTATGAGCCAAACAAGGTAACTAAAACCATTTCTTCAGAGGTCATTGCACGCAAAACAGGTTTAGTTTGTTCAAAACTGTCTATAAACGGAAGTAGTTGCAGCTTATTCGTAATAAACACATTCATTTTGCTGCTTTGCATCGGTAATGTTATTGGATAATCGATAAAATCAGCCACAATATTTTCAGGCGCTATATCAACTAAATCTTTTGTAGTCCAAGGGAGTGACTGAATGATTTCTTCATCACTAAGGTTTGGTTTATCCATTTGCACTATTTGATAAAAGTAGTGCGGTATGACTAAATTAACTGCACAAATATCAGTAGAAACCTCATTTGTACAAGCAACAATTGCAGCGGTATAATCGGTTTGCTCAGACACATTTACACTGTGAGAACTGTGAACCATCCATTGGTCGCGTTGTTTTTTTAAACATACTGCGTTAACAGTATCTGCGTAAGTTGCAACACCAATAGCTGTATTTGGATCTAAACTACGATTTAACCATGAAAACAGCTTTTCTTTCATATAGCTACTATTGTTAATTGTGTATGAAATAAGTGTCGTACATTTTAACTACTTTGCCAAATTGAAAACCAAAAAAATGCATGAAACATTCAAAATAGATGAAAATAACTATATTCAACAAATACATAGCTCGTTTCTAAAAAAGAGAAACATTTATTTAGGTATAAAACGTGATGATTTGCTCCACCCGCTAATAAGTGGCAATAAATGGCGTAAATTAAAATATAATTTAGCGTACATGCAAAAGATAAATAAAACAGAAATTCTGACTTTTGGTGGTGCGTTTTCAAACCATATTCACGCCTGTGCAGCTGCGGGAAAAGAATTTAATATAAAAACTCGCGCGATTATTCGCGGACCTGAACTGGATAACAACAATCCAACAATCCAATTTGCAAAACATTGTGGTATGAACCTACATGTAGTTAATCGTATAGAGTATCGAAAACGCCACGACACCGATTACCTTAATGCTCTGCAAGAGCGCTTTCCAAATGCTTATATTATTCCTGAAGGTGGTACAAACGAGCACGCCTTATTAGGATGTAAAGAGTTAGTACAAAGCTTACCTGAGCATAACTACTTAGTGTGCCCTACCGGTAGTGGTGGCACGCTTGCTGGATTAATAGAAGGCAGTGCTTCAACAACACAAGTGATTGGTGTAGCAGTATTAAAACAAGCTAATTATTTAAATGAAGAAATAAAAAAGCTGAGCGCTAAAGCTAATAATCAAAACAACTGGCAGTTACTCACCGAGTTTCATGGTGGTGGCTATGGTAAGTTTTCTCCTGAGTTATGGCAGTTCTGCCAAGATATGAGCCGCACCTATAATCTGCCACTTGAACCTATTTATAGCGGAAAAATGATGTATGCATTGTGGCAACTTATCGAGCAAGATTATTTCCCACCTGGGAGTAAAATTATTGCGGTTCATACTGGCGGGCTTCAGGGGCTAAATGGACTTAAATATAGAGGATTAATTTAATTAAATACCGCTTGCGTAAACTCTTGAAGTGGCTCGGAAAAGTAAAACCCTTGAGCCCCCACTACTCCCAATTTGGCAAGCGTAAATAACTCTTTTTGAGTTTCTACACCAACGGCATATACAGGTAAATTTAAAAGGTTTGCGGCTTCAACTATCTTTTTTATTTGCCTTTGATTTTGAGTTTTTTCATTTAATAAATGAATTAGTTCGTATGATAATTTAAGCCCGCATACTTGGTTATAATTAGCTAATACAGCTATTTTCTCACTACTTTTTACATTATCAATCACAACTTGTGAACGGCTTTTTTTAATTATATTTAGTGCATTAGTTATCGATTCTCTATGAGTAAAAAACTCAACCTCACTTATTTCAAATTGTAATTTAGCACTTAATTTAAGCTCTGCTATTTGACTAGGTAACCATTCCCAAAATACATTATTAAACCAATTTTTAGGGTGTAGATTTACACTAACTGTTAAGGCCGA
>NZ_PJAV01000171.1:0-108043 GCF_002836695.1 Pseudoalteromonas sp. 78C3 | reverse complement strand
CCACTAGGTTATCTTCTCAAGCAAGGCTTAAAAATTCTAATGGTGTGCAGAGGCTTGGTGTATTGTGTGCTGATCCTATTTATTTGGCTTATTACTGATTTTTTGTACCTCATTTGCAGTTAGGCTTCCCAAAATCCATATTAATAAAAAAGATCAGCTAATAACCAACCATTGATTGTTTATAAGGCCAAGATCAGCGAAAATAGTCTTCAATTACGATTAACATAACGGATCGCATGTGAAGGGCCAATTTAGGGCTTTTCTGATGGTGTGTTGAGCTTTCGAGGTTGCTCTATACCAATTTTATTAAAACAAGATCGTTCTAGCGTATTAAATAACTCACTAACTACGTTAAAAATTATTCATAGAGAATAACTCTATGTGATAATTTCGCCTTGTTATTGCGCTATTTTATTATCGCTATAATAGAACGCTAATTTAATGCAATTGGTATTATTTAAGCCTTGAAAGCTCAGCATACTTAAAGTGGATAATATCCGTATACAAACTAAAAGAACTTTTTTAATGGCAGATCAAAATCTCCTTAGCGAAATTAATAAACGACGAACCTTTGCTATCATCTCTCACCCAGATGCTGGTAAAACAACCATTACCGAAAAAGTATTGTTATTCGGACAAGCGATTCAACGAGCCGGTACCGTAAAAGGCCGTGGTTCTAACCAACATGCAAAGTCTGACTGGATGGAAATGGAAAAAGAGCGTGGTATATCTGTTACTACCTCTGTAATGCAGTTTCCATATAACAACGCACTTGTTAATTTACTTGATACGCCAGGACACGAAGACTTCTCGGAAGATACTTACCGCACATTAACTGCGGTAGATTCGTGTTTAATGGTTATTGATGCGGCAAAGGGTGTAGAAGATCGTACCCGTAAGCTAATGGAAGTTACACGCCTGCGTACAACGCCAATTGTTACGTTTATGAATAAATGTGACCGTGAAATTCGCGACCCAATGGAAGTGCTTGACGAAGTTGAAACAGAGCTAAATATTGCCTGTGCACCCATTACTTGGCCAATTGGCTGTGGTAAAGAGTTCAAAGGTGTTTATCACATTCATAATGACGAAGCTGTTTTATACAAAACAGGTCAGGGTCATAAAATTCAAGAAGTTCGTACCATTAAAGGTCTTGATAACCCAGAACTTGATATTGCCATTGGTGAAGATTTAGCTGCGCAATTACGCGATGAGCTTGAGCTTGTTATTGGCGCATCAAACGAATTTGATTTAGATCTGTTTTTAGCAGGTGAGCTTTCGCCAGTTTATTACGGTACCGCACTTGGTAACTTTGGTGTTGACCACGTTTTAGATGGTTTAACTAAATGGGCACCAACGCCACTGCCTCGTGAAACCGAAGACAGACTTATTGTCGCAACTGAAGAAAACTTTACTGGTTTTGTATTTAAAATTCAGGCCAACATGGACCCTAAGCACCGTGACCGTATTGCATTTATGCGTATTGTATCGGGTAAGTACAGCCAAGGCATGAAAATGAATCACGTGCGAATTGGCAAGCAAGTGAGCATTTCTGATGCGGTAACCTTTATGGCGGGCGATCGTGAGCGCGCAGCTGACGCTTACGCGGGCGATATTATTGGTTTGCATAACCACGGTACCATTCAAATTGGTGATACGTTCACACAAGGCGAAAAACTTAAATTTAGCGGTATCCCTAACTTTGCGCCTGAATTATTCCGCCGTATTCGTCTTCGCGATCCACTTAAGCAAAAGCAATTATTAAAAGGCTTAGTACAGCTTTCTGAAGAAGGTGCTGTGCAAGTATTTAGACCGCTTATAAACAACGATTTAATTGTGGGCGCGGTAGGTGTACTTCAGTTTGATGTAGTTGTAGCGCGCTTAAAAGCCGAATATAACGTAGATGCTATTTACGAAGGTGTAAACGTAAATACAGCGCGTTGGGTAAGCAGTGACGATGTGAAAAAGTTTGAAGACTTTAAGCGCAAGTGCGAAAGTAATTTAGCACTCGATGGTGGTGATAACTTAACTTACATTGCGCCGAGCCGTGTAAATCTTAATTTATCCGTAGAGCGTTACCCAGAAGTGACATTTAACCACACTCGCGAAAACTAGAATCGACTGACTACAGTTAACTGAAAGCCTGCTTTGGCGGGCTTACAAAGGTAAAAAATATGAATATTCGTACTATTTTAATCGAAAAAGCCATTGCCGCTATGGCGGGCGCAGGCTTACCTGAAGATACAAACCCAGCAGTAACACAAAGCACACGTCCACAATTTGGTGATTACCAAATTAATGCAGCAATGGGCGCGGCTAAAAAAATGAAAAGCAACCCACGTGAGCTTGCGCAAAAAATTATAGATAATCTTGATGTAAGCGATATTGCTCAAAAGACTGAAATTGCTGGCCCAGGTTTTATTAATATTCATTTAAAGCCTGAGTTTTTAGCGCAAAGCGTACAAGCCGCTAACAGTGATGCAAAGCTTGCTGTAAACGAGCATGCTAACCCGCAAAAAGTGGTTGTTGACTATTCATCACCAAACCTTGCTAAAGAAATGCACGTAGGCCATTTACGTTCAACCATTATTGGTGACTCAATTGTGCGTGCGCTTGAATTTAGAGGTGATACGGTTGTACGTCAAAATCACATGGGTGATTGGGGCACGCAATTTGGTATGTTAATCGCGCATTTAGAAGATCAAATTAGCCAAGGTGTAGATTTAGATTCTGTAGCGCTTGCTGATTTAGAAACCTTTTATCGCGATGCTAAAAAGCGCTTTGACGATGAAGAAGGCTTTGCAGATAAAGCACGTAATTACGTTGTTAAATTACAAGGCGGCGACGCACACTGTGAAAAACTTTGGAAACTATTTATAGCCACCTCAGTTAAGCACTCTGAAGAAGTATACAAACGTTTAAATGTAACGCTTACTCAAGCCGATATTATGGCTGAAAGCGCATACAACGCAGAGCTCAACGATATTATTAGCCTACTTAAAGATAAAAACATTGCCGTAGAGTCGCAAGGTGCACAAGTTGTATTTTTAGATGAGCTAGCTAATAAAGATGGCGAGCCTTCAGCGTTTATCGTACAAAAATCTGGCGGTGGCTTTTTATATGCAACAACAGATTTAGCAGCATGTGATTACCGTTCAAATAAATTAGGTGCTGATCGTATCTTAATTTTTGTAGATGCACGTCAAAACCTACACTTTAATCAAGTAGAGCTTACAGCGCGTAAAGCAGGTTTATTACGAGACGAAACAAGTTACGAGTTTTGCCCGTTTGGCACCATGATGGGCGCCGATAACAAACCATTTAAAACACGTACTGGCGGCACAGTAAAACTTGCTGACTTATTAGAAGAATCAATTAACCGTGCAGCTGCAAAACTAGCTGAACGTGAATCGGATTTAAGTGATAGCGATCGCAGCGAGATTGCACGTAAAGTAGGTATTGGCGCAGTTAAATACGCCGACCTTTCTAAGCACCGTACCAGCGATTATATTTTTAACTGGGACAGCATGCTAAGCTTTGAAGGCGCAACCGCCCCTTACTTACAATATGCTTATACACGTATACGCAGTATTTTCCGTAAGTCAGGCGTTGATGCAGCTACATTAAATTCAGATGTTGCAATTATTGAGCCTCAAGAAAAAGCACTAGCACTTAAGCTACTACAGCTTGAAGAAGTACTTGATTTAATGATCAGCGAAGCAACACCGCACGTACTATGTGGTTACTTATATGAGCTAGCAAGCTTATACATGACATTTTACGAAGCCTGCCCAGTACTTAAAGAGGGCGTAGAGCCAAGCGTGCGCGATAGCCGCTTAGTGCTGTGTAATTTGGTTTCTAAAACATTAGAAACGGGATTAGATTTGCTAGGCATTGAAGTTATGGAGCAAATGTAATCACCGTCGTATTTTAACCTAATACTGCGTTATCCAATCCGACTTACCCTAATCACATACAAACCGTATGCTCATAGGGATAAGCCGGATTGGACGCCTTGTCTTAGGCTAAACTACTTAGGTAAACCGTATGCTGCGTGTAGTTCGCTTTGACTGCGTTGTCGTGCTTTTTTAGCCTAAGTCACATACTAAATGTATGCTCCTTGGCATAAAAAAGCACTCCGTCTTGTCAGCACTTCTACACTTGCAGATATCTGAGTTGTGTAGTTTACGTTGTAGGTTGGGTTGAGTGAAACGAAACCCAACGATACGCCTGAGACTCTATGTTTATTACTATCGAATGCACCTGAGGCTCTGTGTTTATTGCTATCGATACACCTGAGACTCTATGTTTACTGCTATCGAATACACTCGAGACTCGGTGTTATTGCTATCGAATGCACCTGAATCTTAATATTTGTTATTACTCAACATCTATTGTTTTAAGCTCGCTACTCTAAGCTCTTTTCTAAGGCTTTATTTAAAGGATTTGTTATGAAACTCGAAGATATCCGCCGTGAATACCTGCAAGACGCGTTAAGCGAAGATAACTTGCAAGATGATCCATTCAAGCAGTTTGAAACATGGCTTGAGCATGCAGTGGCAAGCCAGTTACCCGATCCAACTGCGATGGTTGTAGCAACTGTTGATGAAACCGGTCAACCTTCACAGCGCATTGTGCTTTTAAAGCATCTGGATGATAACGGTTTTGTCTTTTTTACCAATACAGGTTCGCGTAAAGCGCAAGAGCTTAAAGGTAATAACAAAATATCGCTGCACTTTCCGTGGCACCACATGGAACGCCAAGTTATTGTATATGGCGAGGCTAAACCATTGCCTACCTCTGCTGTGGCAAAGTATTTTTTATCTCGTCCTAAAGAAAGTCAATTAGCAGCGTGGGCGTCAGCGCAAAGTCGTCCGGTGTCATCACGTAAAGTACTCATGGAAACCTTCGCCAACATGAAAAATAAGTTTGCTAAAGGTGAAATACCACTTCCTGATTTTTGGGGCGGATATTGTGTAGTGCCCACTAAAATTGAGTTTTGGCAAGGTGGGGCGCATCGTTTGCATGATCGCTTTATATATCAGCGCCAAGCAGATAATAGCTGGCAAATTACACGCTTAAACCCTTAATAAATAGATGAGTAAGTAACCGTGCAATTTATTGACTCTCATTGCCACCTCGACTTTAGCGAGTTTGATTCGAATCGTGAATCGCTCATAAACGAGTGTGTAGCAAAGGGAGTTAATCAGTTTGTTGTGCCGGGGATTACGCTTGCTCAATCGCATACTCTCATAAAACTCAAAGCAACTTACCTAAGTATAAAAATAGCCGCAGGGCTACATCCTTACTTTTTAGAGCAACATAACGAATCGCACATAGAAGCGTTATTTGAATTCGCGACTGCAAATAAGCATCAGTTGGTAGCTATTGGGGAGTGCGGGCTTGATCGAAGTATTGAAAACCTTCCTAAACAAACTTATTTATTTGAGCAGCAAATAGGGCTTTCTAATGAGCTTAACTTACCGCTTATTGTGCATCATAGGCAAAGCCATGATTTAATTGCGCAATCGTTTAAGCGGTGTAAGCCAAAAAACGGGGGAGTGATTCATGCCTTTTCGGGCTCACTTCAACAAGCGCAGTACTATATTAAGCAGGGTTTTAAGCTTGGCGTAGGCGGCATTATTACCTATGATCGCGCAGTTAAAACACGCGCTGTTATTGCTGCTATTGAGCCTGAGCACTTAGTGCTTGAAACCGACTCACCTTCAATGCCGTTAAGCGGTCATCAAGGTGAAGTTAACACGCCACTGCATATACCTGATGTATTTAACGCGTTATGTGATTTAAAGCCACATAGTGAAAGAGGGACGCTTGCAAAGAAGCTTTACGATTCTTGTTCAGATGTTTTTTGCATATAGCGATTTACCTGCCAGCGTTTTAATCCTCGGCCTAATTGCCACGTAAAAATACACGCAATCACTAGCATTAATAGTACCTGCCGACCTAAATCGTGAAAATGGTTGTGGCTGTCGGATATTGCGGCGCGAGTTAAATAAGTAACAGACACAAAGCCTATAGGGCGGTCATCATCGCTTATCACGGGTTCCATAAAAGGTGTTTTTAGCTTACTAATACCCGGTGTAGAGTCAGGAAGTTGTCCATAAATATGGTGTGACTGCCAATTGTCACTGCTAGCAATTAAAATGCCTTGTTGATCATAAATAGTCGCAGAAAGTACAAATTCATCTTTACTTATATCGTTACAAATGGCGTTGAGCTGTGGTTTGTTTTTTTCAATAAGCGGTGTTTTAACATTTAAAGCCATAAACTGAGTGAGGCTTTTTGCCGTGCTATCGGCACTATCATAAAGTAACTGATGACTCTGAAAACTACTATTAACACCTACCCAGCTTAGTAATACAAAACAACCAGCCGCTAGTATTAAGCGAACAAGTCGTTTTCTTTGAGAAGCAGTAATAGGGTTTTTAATATGGTTATTTTTCATAGTCACCGTTTATGCTACTGACAGCATTTTGATTTGATGTTACAACTACACTAACTATAACCTTAAACCCCACCTGATGGCGAATTTAGTGTTGAGAATACCAGTTATGATATGCCAATTATCAGGAAAATAAAAATAAACACGGAGATCCCATGTCGCAAATCAACATGGCACAGCAAGCTGCTGAGCAACCATTACAACACTTAACTCTAAATAAATGGTTTAGCTATAGTGGTGGTGTATTTACACCTCTCAATTATATACCAAACAAAGCATTAGGGTTATTTAGCATCGCATTTGCGGGTGATTTTGAAGAAAAACACATTGTTAGCATTATTGATTTTTTAGCTACGCATAACCAAACAGTCAGTGCTATATGTCAATATCAACCAGATTTAGGGTTAGCTCCAGCACTGTGTTTTTACGTGCAAAACTCCGATCAAGCTATAAACCCGTTAGTGCTACAAGAGTTTTCAAACACCCTAGATTGTCAATTAGTGCAAGTTGCTACTGCGCCTAATTTATATGAGCCTGGTTTATTGGTTATGGATATGGATTCAACTGCAATAACTATTGAGTGCATAGACGAAATAGCACGCCTTGCGGATGTTTACGACGAAGTAGCCTCTGTAACCGCACTTGCAATGGCGGGTAAACTTGATTTTAGCGAGAGTTTAAATCAGCGCGTAGCTAAACTGGCTGGTATTGAAAAAAGCTTAATTGAAGAACTAAAAAGTGCATTGCCACTCATGCCGGGTATTAAAGTGCTGTGTCAAATTCTAAAACAGCATGACTGGTATTTAGCAATTGCATCAGGTGGTTTTGTACCGTTTGCAGAGCGCGTTCAAGAGCTTATTAATTTAGATGAAGTGCACGCTAATGTACTCGAGTTTAAAGACGATAAACTAACAGGTAAAGTACTGGGTACAATTGTAGATGCACAACAAAAAGCAATTATTCTAGAGTCGTTACAACATAAACTAGGGCTTGAGAAGTCGCAAACAGTTGCTATTGGCGATGGCGCAAACGATTTAGTCATGATGGGAAAAGCTGGCCTAGGTGTAGCAGTGCATGGCAAACCTAAAGTAGTTGAGCAAGCACAAGCGGCTATTTGTGAAGGGTCATTATTACAATTGTTGTATATGTTGGCCATTCCGTTAGATAAAGAGCCCGCTCTTTAAAGTTGTTTAAGTTAAACCGCTTAGCGTAAGCGGTTTAACCAAATTAGTTTACGGCGGCCCATTTGTTCAACTTGCTCTTTTTTAAGCTCTAAATGGCTTAGAGCTTCTTCAGTTATATCTACTACGTCCCCCACACCCGCAACAGCCCATAAAGCTTCCTCTAAATCTTTTGCTTTATGCATAGCGTATTGGCTTACGTATTTTAGCTCGTTTGATAGGTAGTCAGTATCGGGGCGACCTGTGCGCGAAATATACAAACGCATCACAAATATAAGTTGTGATGTAATGTCTTTACTAATTTGTTTATAAAAGCTGGAGTAGTCTTCACCTAAAGCGCATTGGCTAACAATAGCCTCTTCAATTTTGCCCTTACGAGGGTCGAAATTAATAGCGAGTGTAAAAGCAAGCGGTGCATCTTGGCGACTGCGATCTTTAATATTAGGCGTTATTACATTAATAATTTGCTCTTCGGTAAGAATACTCGAAAAGTCAGTTTTGTTACCTAATAAGCCAAAGTTTTGCAAAATAACATGCATAGGACTGGCGTATAAGCCATAACCAATTGCACCTGTTTTAAAGTGTGCAGCTTCTTTGTGTAAATACAGCGGAAATTGGCATACACTTTTTGTAACCATATTTCTAAGTGCAGTAGATAAGCCTTCTACTTTTGGCGCTTCTTCAGATACTTTAAGTTTGTCTTTATTACCTTCTATTAGCTGAGTGAAAAAAGTCACGCCAGCATGGGGTAAATCAGCAACACGATTCGCTTTTAGGTTAATAGTAGTGAATGACTTACTAATGGCCATTATTTCGTACTTTAGTTCGCTAAGTTTATGCTTTTTAGTTATTTTTTGAAGCTCAGGAAATGTTAAAAGTACTATATCGCCTTTTTTAAATGTGACTGGTTGCTCGCACTCTAACTGCAAACCCATTACAGAAAAGTCACGTGTATAACCGTTAAATACTTCATCATTAATAGTGACACTAACTGGTGTTTTATAAAGGTAGCGCTTATGCGAGCGTAAATTTACGTATTCAAGTGGCACAATATCTAAATAAGGTGGCGTTTTATGTTTGGCGTGGCCAAAATGCTTAAGCTGATTTACTAACGCTTTATCAAAAGTAAGTTGTTTATAATCTGCTTGCTCTGTTTTATTGCCAATACTTGTAAGTACAACAATATATTTAACGTCTTTTATAAGGCCTTTAACTCGAGGGGAAGGCGGCTTGTTGAGTTTTTCAATATTAGCGCCAGCACTATTAGGTAATGAAAGCGGTATAAAAGAATCATCTGGATGACTTGGCATTATTTGTATTTTAAAGCACTGCCAACTTTCTTTTTGGCTACCAAAACCTAAAAATAGATCACGTAATTTAGGGTTATTATTTAGCTCAGTTCGTGTCGCGGAGTAATAGTAAATTTTACCCGATGATATATGTGTAAATGTATAGAGGTAATCTTCTTTGACCGCGGTAATTTGGGTTAGTAATTGTGTAATGCGCTGATGATTGAGTATATTGTACAAACACGGTGTTTTTCTTTCATTGGTAAAATAGCGCTGGATAAAAATATTATTTTCAGTAGTAAGGCTAAGGCTTGGGTAATACTGTTCATCTTTTTTGCTTAAAAATACATATAAAGACGTTACACGAGGGATGTAGTATTGCTCATACCCCTTTGATACTACAGCATCGAGCGTGTTATCTAAATTTACTTTATAACGACGTTTATTACCGTGAATAAAGCTTTCTAAAAAGTCATTAAAGGCATCGTTATTTTCGATATAAGTGCGTTTTAAGCGAATGTGGTTGTATTCACGAGAGATATTTTCAACGGCAACAACCTCGTATTGAATACCGTTCTTTAGGCCAAGTTCAAAGTCTTGTTCAAGGCCTACCAAGCGCATTGCTATTAGTTCACCTTTTTTTATAGAGTAGCGCGTTGCAAGCTTAACTTTACAACCGCTTAAAGATATATCTGAGGTGCTAGCAGCAATGTTCTTTTTATCTTTGTAATCAATAGTTACTTTTATTGAGTAATTCATCCGTTCTTCACGGCGGCTCTCGTAAGAGGCAAACTTAATTACTTCAGTGCTTAAGTTACTTTCTGATTCTTGTAGTTCTGATTTTTCGGCGGCTTGTTTTTGTAATACGCGGTGGTTATTTTCTGTATTCATTACGGCTTCGTAAACGGCTAGGGTATATTCACCATGCTGTTTAAGTGCTTTTTCAAACACTTCAATGGCTGTGTCATCCATAAAGTGCTGTTTGCCGTTATGCTCATACGGTTTTACTTGGCCCGTCACTAATCCACGAAGATCAACAAAGCGTGCCACTGGCTGAGATAAGCGTGACATTTCCATTTTCATCAAAAATTGCTCAGGTTTGGTTAACCCAGCGGTTTTTGATTTGAAAATTAGGTCAAATTTAGCATTGCCTAAATATGTTTTTAACTCATTCACGAGGTCTTCGTGTTTGAGCATTATGTCATCAGCCATTTATAAAACCATCACCGTCTAATTGAAAAAGTAGGTATACTGTTAAGTCCATTTATTAGAAGTTCAATAAACGTTAAATCGCGCTATGTTATTAATATAGGTACAATTATTTTAGTTACTACTGTTTAGCTCTTGTTATTATGTGTTATATGCCATTTTGTTGGCAAGTTACTTTAAACTATTTCAAAGCAAAAAGTATGCCCTAAATTATAGCTAAAAAGAAACACCATGTGTATTTAATGATTGTGACGCTAGATTTTTACGCAGGCAAGAGTTTGTTGCTAAGTAAATGCTTGAAGTGGCAAAATAAGTTATTAACAGTAAATGTTTTTAAAATTAGAGAATCGTAGATAAGGTTATAAATGACTAAAGCGGCAAAAATAGAGTTTGTGTGTACAGAATGTGGCATGAACTACCCACGTTGGCAGGGTCAATGCCGCTGCGGTGCGTGGAACACATTAGCAGAATTTAAACCTTCAGCAGGGCAGAGTAAAAAAGCGTCAGTTCGAGCAAATGTAGGTGGTTATGCTGGCGGTGCTGGTGGCGGCTCTAAAAAAATTAATGATATTGCTACGTCAGAGGCAGAAAAACAGCTGACAGAAATTGGCGAGCTCGATCGTGTGCTAAGCGGTGGTGTAACTACCGGCTCTGTTAATATAATTTCGGGTGATCCAGGTGCTGGTAAAACAACCTTGCTATCTGACCTAGTCGCGAGAATGTCACAACGTATGCCGTCACTTTACTGTACGGCCGAGGAGTCATTATCGCAGTTTAAAAACAGGGTAAATCGTTTAAAGTTAAACTATAACCCTGACGAGCTTTATTTACTTTCAGAAACCAGTGTTGAAACCATCATTGAAGAGCTCGAGAAAAATAAAATTAAGTTTGCTGTTATTGACTCTATTCAAGCGGTTGTAACCGAAACGGCAAATGGTAGCCCAGGTTCCCCTTCGCAAGTAAAAAGTGCCGCCCAAGCATTGACTCAATACTGTAAGCAAAATGATGTAACCATGTTCATTATTGCTCATGTAAATAAAAATAACGAAATAGCAGGTCCTCAAACACTTGTACATATTGTCGATGCGCTTTTACACATAGACACCAATGATGGGCAAATTCGAACCCTTAGGGCAAATAAAAACCGCTTTGGTGATATAGATACCGTTGGCATTTTTAAAATGTGCGAACGTGGGATGTTAAGCGTTGATAACCCGAGCGAAATATTTTTATCGGGGTCTACAACTGACTCGCCAGGCTCTACAATTACCTGTATCCGTAAAGGTAATCGAAATTTACTACTTGAAATTCAATGTTTAACTACCGAAACCGAGGCGGAATTTCCGCAGCGTGTTTGCGTTGGTTTAAACATGAACCGCATAAAAATGCTGACTGGCATATTACGCAAACACACTAAAACCAAAATATTCCACGATACGTTTTTTAATATTGTGGGTGGCCTAAGAATAGATGAAACAGAAACTTGTATTGATTTAGCATTAGTAACCGCGTTACTTAGCAGCTTAAACGAATTTGTTGTGCCTCGTACCACGTGTATCATGGGTGAGCTTAGCTTAAATGGCGATGTACGCCCAATTGACAGTGGAGTACCACGTGTTAAAGAAGCGGCACAACATGGTTTTACAGAAATATATATTCCATTTCGTAATTACCATAAGTCGATGGAAGGGCTGGGCGCTAAAATTACCCCAGTTAAAACAGTACATGAGTTGCTTAGTTTAATTAATTAATACTTACGGGTGTTAATGTGTAATGTTACTCTTAATAAAACTCGGTTTACACAAAGAATAGAATAAGGAAATAACATGAAAAAGTTAGTAATAGTTGCAGCGATTGTAGCTGCGGGCGTTGGTGGCGTGAGCTATGCAAATTATGTAGCTACACAAGAAGTGCGTGCAGAAGTAGATAAGCAACTTGCTCTAGTAAGCGAGCAAACTGGCGCTACATTTAAATACGCTGGTTTATCGGCAAGTGTTATTTCAAAAAGCGTAGAAATAACAAACATGGAAGTAATAAGCCCAGAGGGCGACAATGTTGCTAATATTCAAAGCATTGAAATAACCGGTTACGAGCCAGATAAAATATCACCGCATACATCATTTGATGTAAAAAGCTTTCAGTTTGATAAAGGTTTTGTTTCAAAATTACCTGCTGATACAAACGAAATGCTCGCGTCGGCAAGTTACGACTTACATTCATCACTTGACTACGATGAAGAGTCTGGCAATAGTGATGTAGTAGTTAAGCTTGATGCAAAAGACATTGTTAGTTTTAATATGGATATGGGCTTGGCTAATTCAAAAGCATTAATGGATGCTTCATTGGCGATTAGTAAAGCGCAGCAAGAAGCGGGTAACCAGCCACTTACTTATGAGCAAGAGTTACAGCAGCAAACACTTGTTATGCAAGCAATGAGTAAGTTAGAGCCGCGCAATGTTAGCTTTGCCTTAAATAACCAAGGTAAGTTAAAAGACTTACTATCAAGTGAGCTTGAAAAGCAAGGCATGACGCTAGAGCAAATGGAAATGATGTTAGAGCAGCAGTTACAACAAGCTCCTGTAACTGAAAATATTGCAGAGGCTTTAACAAGCTTTGCTAAAGGTTTAAATTCATTCAGTGTGTCTGCAAAGCTACCTGAAGGTAAAACTATGATGGAAATTAACCAACAAGTTATGATGCTAGTAGGGCAACCTGAAGAGCTAGTTAAGTTTATTAACTTAGAAGTTAAAGGTGATTAAGCCTTAGTTTTGTATTAATAAAGGCGCCAATTGGCGCCTTTATTATTTTGTGTTGTTATAAGCAGTTAGTAACTCTGATTGCTAAAGCAGTTTGCTTTTATGATATTGGTGATTATTTGTTGTGATGGTTTTATTTTTTCCATCGCTAAAAATTCATCAGGTTGATGCGCTTGGTTAATTGAGCCGGGACCCATTACAATTGTTTCACAGCCAAGTTGTTGTATAAAAGGAGCTTCAGTACAGTAATTTACCGCGAGCGCTTTTTGCCCCGCTATTTTTTCAGCCATTTTTACTAAAGCACTGTCGGTGCTGCCACTAAATGCCGGAATGGGTTCGTGTAAATCAATAACACTCACAGCGTTAGGGTATTGATCATTAATTTCTTTCGTTGCATCGTGTACTAATGCTTGTAGTTCTTTAATGCTTAAACCCGGTAATGGGCGCATATCTATATGCATTTCACAGCAACCACAAATTCTATTCGCGTTATCGCCACCATGAATATTACCTAAATTTAATGTTGGATAAGGAATTTCAAAGTGATTTATTGAATACTTATGCTTTAGTTGCTCTTTTAAGAACATCAATTTTGTAATCACTTTATGCATTACTTCAATGGCGTTAAGGCCACGTTCGGGATCTGAGCTATGCCCAGAGCGACCAACTACTCTTATTGCTGTACTCATATGGCCCTTGTGCATAAATACTGGAGTCATATCAGTAGGTTCGCCAATTATACAGCGCGCAGGTTTTAAATTAGGGTGCTTACATATTTGCTGTGCACCTGCCATAGTTGTTTCTTCATCGGCAGTGGCGAGTATTAAAATAGGTTGAGTTTGCTGCTTTTCATCAAGCTCACTAATCGCATGTAATACAAAAGCAAAAAAGCCTTTCATATCAATGCTTCCTAGCCCGTACAATTTATTGTCGAGTTCGGTAAGTTTAAACGGATTGTGGTTCCAGCGGCTGTCATCAAAAGGCACTGTATCAGTGTGGCCCGCAAGCATTAATCCGCCATCGCCTTTCCCGCGTTTTGCTAATAAATTAAAGCGGCCCTTACCACCTTCTAGTTCAATAATTTCACACGTAAAACCAAGTGTTTCACACCAGTTTGCAAGGAGTTCGATTACGTTTTTATTGCTCATACACAGGTTGTCTTCAATTGCGCTAATAGAAGGGGCTGCAATCAATTGTTGATACATAGAAATAAACGAAGGCAAAGGCATAAAAAAATCCAAAATTATTATTCAATTTAATTGCATAACAATATAAAAGTATTTATGATGAATATCAATTCACTTTTTAAGCATAAATATATTAAAGTAAAGCTATGAAAATAATGCGACGATAATCTACAAATTCATTAAATTAAGTCTTAATTTAGCGTTTTAGCTAGTTTAAGCGAACAACATATATATTTAGCAGTAAATTTAAAAATAACGAGTAATCAATGAATGTAGTTATTATTGGCGCAAGCGGTTACAGCGGCGCAGAGTTAGCAAGCTTAGTTGCTAATCATCCAAACCTTACCTTAACAGGCTGTTATGTATCTGAGGGTAGCTTAGATAAAAATAAATTACTAAGTGATTTATATCCAGAGCACCTTGGCTTACTAGATTGTCCTTTACTTCCTCTTAGTGCATCAGCTTTTGATGACATTCAAAATGATGCTGACTATGTATGTTTATGTACCGATCACAAAGTAAGTGTTGATTTAGCGCCTCAATTTTTAGCTATGGGTAAAAAAGTATTTGATTTGTCTGGTGGTTATCGCCTAGCAAGTAATGATGATTACGTTACTTACTATGGTTTTGAGCATCAACACCCAGAGCTTTTAAATGAAGCGGCTTACGGTTTAGCAGAGTGGAATAGTGATGCTATAGCTAACGCAAAGCTAATTGCTGTTGCAGGCTGTTACCCAACTGCCGCACTTAATGCACTTAAACCGCTTAAAAAAGCAGGCTTATTGAGCAGTGAAAGTATTATTATTAATGCCGTATCGGGTGTTACGGGTGCCGGGCGTAAAGCGAGTGTAGGAACACATTTTTGTGAGGTATCGCTTGCACCTTATGGTTTGTTTAACCACCGCCACGGTCCTGAAATTGAACAACACCTTGGCCACAAAGTGTTATTTACACCGCATTTAGGTAATTTCCCGCGCGGTATTTTAGAAACTATTTATGTACAACTTAAGCCAGGCGTTACCAAGGAAAACGTTGCATCGGCTTATCAAGTACTTGCTAACGAGCCATTAATTCGTTTGTTAGGCAATAAAATACCTTCAATTAAAGGTGTAGCTAAGCAGCCATTTGTTGATATTGGTTGGCAACAACAAGGCACGCAGTTAATTGTAGTGTCTGCGATTGATAACTTATTAAAAGGTGCTGCTGGTCAAGCTTTGCAATGTATTAATATTTCTATGAATTTAGAGCACACGACCGGCTTAAAAGGGGCGTTTTAAATGAGTAAAAAAACGTGGGTTATTAAACTCGGTGGTGCAGTACTTAATACAGAAAATGCAGCAAAAGCGTTATTTGATGTACTCAATGAGCAAAAAAATAATGAGTTTGTCATTGTGCACGGCGGTGGCTCTTTAGTTGATACATGGCTAAAGCAAGCCGGTTTTGCTAGTGCTAAACACCAAGGCTTACGTATTAGTCCAGCAGAGCAAATGCCTTATATAGTTGGGGCACTTGCAGGTTGTGCTAATAAACAATTAATGACTCAAGCGATTAATGCAGGGCATAAACCTGTTGGCTTAAGCCTTTTTGAGGCGGGTGTGACTGCTACTCAAAAGCTAAAAGCGCTTTGCTTAGTAGGTAAGTGCAAAAGCAACGACGATTCTATCATCAATGATTTACTTAGAATTTCTCGTTTACCTATTGTTAGCTCTATCGGCTTTGATGAACAAGGCTTGTGGTACAACGTAAATGCAGATGAAGCTGCAGCGGCTATTGCCAGTAATTTAAATGCAGAACTAATTTTTATGACGGATGTAGAAGCGGTACTTGACGCAAATAAACAACCGTTACATCAACTTGACACAAAACACATTGATACTTTAATTACAGATGGAGTAATTGTGGGCGGGATGGAGGTCAAAGTTAAGACCAGCCTTCACGCTGCCCAACATTTACGACGCGGTGTGTATATTTCCAGCTGGCAAAAGCCAGAAAATTTAACTGCTCTGCTACAAGGTGAGCATGTCGGAACAAAGATTACACCATAGGTTTATTATGTTTGAGAATTTTTTAACGGGTTTAGAGTTAGACAAAGAAGGCGCACTTAATTTATTAAAGTTAGCGCGCGATATTAAGGCAAAGCCAGAAAAATACAGCCAAGTATTATCAGGAAAATCAATCGTAACATTGTTTGAAAAACAAAGTTTACGTACACGTTTATCATTTGATATAGGTATTAATCGCCTTGGCGGCCATGCTGTTTATTTAGATCAGCAAAATGGTGCTATGGGTGCACGCGAATCAATTAAAGATTTTGCACTTAATATTTCTACTTGGGCCGACGGTATTGTAGCGCGTGTAAATCAACACAGTACATTAACTACGTTAGGTGAATATGCATCAGTACCTGTAGTTAATAGCTTATGTGACTTGTACCACCCTTGCCAAGCTCTTGCTGATTTTTTAACACTTCAAGAAGTACATGGGGATGTAAGTGAGCTTAAAGTAGCTTACTTAGGTGAGGGCAATAACGTGACTCATTCATTGATGTTACTTGCTGCAACGCTAGGTACTGACTTTGTTGCTGTAACCCCAAAAGGATGTTCACCAGATTCGCAAATACTTAAGAAAGCTGAGCAAATTGCAGCAATGAATGGCGCATCAGTTATGGTGAGCGATAGAGTTGAAGCTGCGGTTGGTGCAAATGTTGTATACGCAGATACATGGGTATCAATGGGTGATACAACGCCGCTTGAGCAAGTAAAAGAAAAATACATGCCTTATCAATTAAATCAGGCATTGCTAGATCAAACTGGTGCGACTACGGTATTACATTGCCAACCGGCACACCGTGAATTTGAAATTACCTCTGAGGTAATGGATGGTCCAGCATCAAAAATCATTCAACAAGCAGAGAATCGCATGCATGCGCAAAATGCTCTGCTAGTTACATTACTAAATCCAAATTTTGTTAAGGAACACCTATGAGTTCAATTAAAAAAGTCGTTTTAGCCTATTCTGGTGGTCTTGATACGTCGGCTATCGTGCCATGGTTAAAAGAAAACTACGGCTGTGAAGTAATCGCGTTTGTTGCCGATGTAGGTCAAGGCGCTGAAGAACTTGAAGGCGTAGAAGCTAAAGCAATTGCCTCTGGTGCTTCAGAATGTTACGTAGTTGACTTAAAAGATGAAATGGTAAGTGATTACATTTACCCAACGCTTAAAACGGGCTCAATTTACGAAGGTACTTATTTATTAGGTACTTCTATGGCGCGCCCAATTATTGCTAAAGCACAAGTTGAAATTGCACGTAAAGTAGGTGCTGATGCACTTTCTCATGGTTGTACTGGTAAAGGTAATGACCAAGTTCGTTTTGAATCATGTTTTGCGGCCCTTGCCCCTGATTTAAAAGTAATTGCGCCATGGCGTGAGTGGGACTTATCGAGCCGTGAATCATTACTTGATTACTTAGCAGAGCGTGACATTCCGTGTTCAGCATCTGCTACAAAAATTTATAGCCGTGATGCTAACGCATGGCATATTTCGCACGAAGGTGGTGAGCTTGAAGACCCATGGTGTCAACCAACTGAACAAGTATGGACTTGGACTAACTCTCCAGAGCAAGCACCAGATAAATCAGAACTAGTAACATTAAAAGTTGTTGAAGGCGAAGTGGTTGCTGTAAATGGCGTAGAGCTTAAACCTTACGATTGTTTAGTCAAATTAAACGATATTGCATCGCCTCATGGTGTTGGACGTGTTGATATTGTAGAAAACCGTTTAGTTGGCATGAAGTCACGCGGTTGTTATGAAACGCCAGGCGGCACAGTCATTATGGCTGCGCTTCAAGCCATTGACGAGCTAGTGCTTGATAAAGCAAGCCGTAAGTGGAAAGAAGTACTCGGTGGCGAGTTCTCGCATTTAGTATACGACGGCCGTTGGTTTACGCCTCTTAAAGATTCTATTTTAGCCGGTGCTGAAGCACTTTCTAAAGTGGCAACAGGTGAAGTGGTACTTAAGCTATACAAAGGCCAAGTAACTGCAGTTCAAAAGCAGTCACCAAATAGCTTATACAGCGAAGCATTTGCTACATTTGGCGAAGATGATGTGTACGACCAATCACACGCTGAAGGCTTTATTCGTTTATTCTCGCTTTCAAGCAGAATTTCAGCACTCGCTAAAAAGTAATTTATTACGCCCCTTATAAAAGGGGCACTACAGGGTTTGGAGAGATTTCATGGCATTATGGGGCGGACGTTTTTCTACGGGTCCAGATGAGGCGTTTAAGCAATTTAACGACTCTCTTCCCTTTGACTACCAGTTAGCAGAGCAAGATATTATTGGCTCTGTGGCATGGGCTGGTGCACTTGAACAGGTAAGTGTACTTTCAAGTGACGAGCACACAAGATTAGTGGCTGCATTAAATGAGCTGCTTGAAGAAGTTAAAGCAGATCCACAAGCGGTAGCTACTTCAGGTGCAGAGGATATTCATTCACATGTTGAAGCAGCTCTAATTGAAAAAGTAGGTGATTTAGCTAAAAAATTACATACAGGCCGAAGCCGTAATGACCAAGTTGCCACCGACTTTAGATTATGGTGCCGTGATACGGCTGACCATTTACTAGATGCTATTGCACAGCTTAAAGGCGAGTTTGTAGCGCTTGCAGAGCGAGAGCTTGGCACAATATTACCAGGTTACACGCACTTACAGCGCGCACAACCAGTATTGTTTAGCCACTGGTGTATGGCGTATGTAGAGATGCTAGAGCGTGATGAAAGCCGCCTGCAAGATGCTAAAGCGCGCATGAATTTTTGCCCATTAGGCAGTGGTGCATTAGCAGGTACAGCTTATCCGATTGATCGCCAAGCATTAGCACACGGATTAGGTTTTACAGCGGCTACAAAAAATAGCCTTGATGGCGTATCTGATCGTGATTTTGTGTTAGATCTTTTAAGTTGTGCGTCTATTTCGATGATTCACTTATCTCGTATGTCAGAGGATTTGATTTTTTATAATTCGGGTGAAGCCGGATTTATAGAGCTTGCTGATAACGTAACATCAGGCTCATCGCTCATGCCTCAGAAAAAAAACCCTGATGCACTCGAGCTTATTCGCGGTAAAACCGGACGTGTGTTTGGTGCATTTAGCGCTATGATGATGACGTTAAAAGCGCTGCCACTTGCATACAATAAAGATATGCAAGAAGACAAAGAAGGCCTGTTCGACGCTATGCCAACATGGCTTGCATGTATTCATATGGCGCAAGCATGTATTAAAGGCGTTAAAGTAAACGGTGATAAGACACTTGCTGCAGCAAAAGGAGGGCATGCAAACGCCACCGAACTTGCTGATTACTTAGTTGCTAAAGGTGTGCCATTTAGGGAAGGGCATCACATTGTAGGTGTACTTGTACAGCTTGCGATTAGCGAAGGTAAAACGCTTGAAGAGCTATCGCTTGAGCAGTACAAATCAGTAAACACTGTATTTGAAGACGATGTTTACCCAGTACTTGAAATTGATGCGTGTATAAAAGCACGTAAAGCCCTTGGTGGGACGTCTATTGAACAAGTAACGAATGCTGTTAAAGAAGCCAAAAAAAAACAGCAAATAACGGTACGTGATGCAAATTTAGATGATGTAGAAGCAATTGCCACGCTTATACAGCATTGGGCAACGGTAGGTGAAAACCTGCCTCGTGCAAAAAGTGATATGGTGCACTCTATTAACGAGTTTGCAGTAACAGAAATAAATGGAAAAGTGTCGGGCTGTGCGTCGTTATACATTTACGATACCGGCCTTGCTGAAATACGCTCATTGGGTATAGACCCAAAAAGTAAAGTGTCGGGGCAGGGTAGACAGCTTGTAGATCATCTACTTACTAAAGCCAAAAAATTGGCACTTAACCGAGTTATTGTATTAACACGCGTACCAGATTTTTTTGAACAACAACGTTTTACTTTTTGTAGCAAAGACTCTTTGCCTGAAAAAGTAATGAAAGATTGTGAACTTTGCCTTCGTAAAGAAAATTGTGACGAAGTAGCAATGGAATATATTTTGAAGCTAAGTACACGTGCGGAGATCCCGTGTAAATACGTAGCTTAAACTCCCTGGATACAAAAAACGTACGGTTATCCCTGTGCGTTTTTTTATGTTTGCAGTAAACTGGTCGGAGCTGTTTGGTTTGATTATATAAGTATGTTTTAAGTGAGTTTTAAGGTGTCAAAAAAAGTTGGCACATTGGTTGCTTTATATAAGGTAGATAGCAAAATAGCTATCACTACTTTAAACAGGTGATGCATTTATCTACATAATAATGTGGTTAAAAGTTGCACCAAATATAATTAAAACTTTTACAAGGATCAATCACATGCAAGTTTCAGCTAATAGCCAATTACAAATGCAAGCATACAACAAAACACAACAATTAAAGCCTGCAATGGAACAAACTGCTAGCCCTAAAACCCTGCAATCTGATACAGTGAGCTTTTCTCAAGAGGCTATTGCTGCAGCTGGTGCAGAATTACAGCGCGGTGGTGGTATGATACCTATAAAACCTAAGTGATTAATTAAGGTTATAAATGTTTTTAACTGAGTTTTTTGGCTTTTTTTCGCTTTCTGCATTTACAATGTGGGGGTTTTTAATGGCATTTTTTTTCAATGTCTTTGTTTACTCCCTAAATGTGAAAAGAGATACAAACCTATTATTCAGTTCGTTTGTAATGATGGTTTCTTATACACTATCAGATTACTTCTTTACATGGCTGTCGATAAAAACTACAGTATATTTGGATTGGGCAATATATGATGTTCTAACTATTCTAATTCTTTCTGTGAGCCTAGCCTGTAAGAAAAAAACCTCCGTTTCATTCATATACTTGACCGTAGGACTATCAATAAATTTAACTTTTTTTCTTTTGATGTATTTTGATTTATATGTACATCAAAACAAAGAACGGTGGTTATTATGGGACATTTACGCAGTTTCAGTTAATATTATAGACGTAATGATGATAGTCGCATTAATTGTTGATAGAGACTTCCTCGGTCTTCATAAATTAAAGAACAAAATCCTCAGCTACTTCAAGTCAAACGATACCCATAAAGTAACCTAGTTTAAAATGTACTTAACTGGTGCTTTTCTGGATTATATAAATGCTTTTACACAATGGGGCTTTTTAATGGCCTTTTTGTACTGCTTAGTATCTAGTGTCAATATTAAAAATAAATCCCTTCTCATTACATCAAGCATTATGTTGTGTTCATATTTTTTAAGTGGATACTTTACTATATTGAATGCTCCTTATTTAGATTGGATTTTATATGATTTTCTTACCATAGTAGCGATACTCTTTTTTATAAAAATTGACTTTATTAAATGTTGCCCAAGTGCCAATTTTATTCTGATAGGTTTAGTCATTAATAGCCTCCTCGCATCAGTAATGCATTACGATCTATATATTCTTTACCACTTAGATGAGTGGTGGTATTGGAGTTTTTATTCTGTTGGGAGTACTTTAATAGATGTATTGATGATGCTCTCGCTAATACTTAATAAAAATCTTATAAAAATGTCGCCTTTAAAAATTATTAATTTGAATAAAAAAAATCTTAATAATAATGAGTGAACTCATAATTAGCCCAACAGTTTCTTTGTACATAGGTGCATTTGTACAATGGGGATTCCTTATGGCCTTTTTGTACTCCCTTGCTCATTCGATTAATAAGCCTAATAAAGAAAGAGTGTATTTGTCTTTGGTTATGAGTATTTCATATTCATTTAGTATATTTACAAATCTGGATACGGTAACTTATCTAGATTTTTTGTTTTCCGATATTTTAACTCTCCTAGTTATTATTTCCCTTAGGCGGCTCTGGCATGATGGTATTACCTATCTATATATCATTACTGGTTTAGCTATAAACTCAACTCTACATTTTCTCATGCATTACGACATCTATATATCAAATAATACAAGCTACTGGTGGCTTTGGAATGCTTACGCAATAGGGGTCAACGCTGCTGATTTCATAATGGTAGCTATATTTTTTATAAACAAAGATTTTTTATACTTGATGAAATTTAGAAATGGTTTGATTGCGAGTTTGAAGAGGATAGTTAGTGTCTGACATACTGTGGGATCTGGTAGCGATTAGAGATTATGTAGGTATTTTTATTACATGGTTCTTTGTAATTGCATTTCTTTATAATTTATCAGCAAGCATAAATAGTCCCTATAAAAATACAATGTACCTTTCTGGTATTATGATGATTTCGTATACCTTAAGTACACTGTTCGATATGGTTATAGTGTCTCACTTAAACTATTTTTACTTCGATATTGTAACTCTAATTATTATTTTTACGTTTAGGTACTACAGCCGAAGCCCAATTCCTAACGCATTTTATTATCTTGTATTTGGTCTGAGTATTAATGCATCTTTATTTTTAGCTATGCATTACGATATAGAGATTCTAGGTACTCTATATTATTGGTGGTTTTGGAACGTTTATGTATTTGGTATGTACTTTACAGATTTGATAATGCCATTAGCGCTTATCTTTAACAAAGATTTTTTAGGTCTAGTTAAGCTTACTAAATTTTTAACTGAAAAATTTAAAAGGTCACGCAATGCATGATTTTTTATGGCAGCTGGCTAGTTTATACGACTATATAACTATTTTTACTACATGGTCTTTTGTACTCGCTTTTTTATATAATTTGTCTGCAAGCATTAACAAGTCTGACAAAAGCTGCACACAACTTGCATTCATTATGATGGTATCTTACACCTCAAGTATTTTTATGGATCCCTTGAGCAACACACCCCATTTGACCCTTTTTATATTTGATATCGTAACTATGTTTTTTCTGATTATATGGCTGATATACTTTAGTAAAAACCTCCCCGTAGCCTTTTATTATCTTTTAGTTGGACTTAGCTTTAACGCATTTGTTTTTTTTGGAATGCACTACGACAGTATTGTTTTAGGAAATTTGGATTACTGGTGGTTTTGGGCCTTATATGTAATAGGGCAAATAATTTCTGATTTAACGATGCTTTTAGTTCTCCTAATTAATAAAGACTTTTTAGGTTTGGTTGCATTAAAACGGTATTTACTTAATCGTATAAAAAACACCCATCAAAAGGTTGAATAAAATGGAGGAGCTATTTTGGCAATTAAATTCAGTTAACGAATATTTTGGAATATTTATTACATGGCTTTTTGTTTTTTCTTTTTTGTTCACTCTATCAGCGGCTATTAATAAGCAAGATAAAAGCCGAGTTCACCTTTGCTTTATTATGATGGCTTCGTATACATTTAGTTTGTTTATGGACATAACTACTGCGGCTCCGCATTTAAAGTTGTTTATATTTGATGTGCTAACAATTGCCGTTATTTTTATGTGGCGTATTTTTTTAGGACGTAAAATACCGTACGGATTTTATTATCTTATTGTAGGGCTTGCTATCAATGCCTCACTGTTTATGGGGATGTACATTGATAATACTCTTTATGGCAATTGGGATTTTTGGTGGTTGTGGATGCTGTATGGTTTTCTTATGCCTATTATTGATATCACTATGGCGCTAATACTAATTATCAATAAAGATTTGCTAAAACTTGTTTGGTTAATTAAAAAATTAAAATCATCTATACAAAAGCCGAATTAGCGCATACAAGTTATGCGCTAATTCGGGAAGTGTTATTGGGCACCACAGCCCAATTTAGTTTTTAGCGCTTTAACAATTACCGGGTCTACAAACTCGCTTACATCACCATTGTGGCGAGCTACTTCTTTAACGAGTGTTGATGAAATAAATGAATTTCGCTCAGCGGGTGTTAAAAATACACTTTCTAAGTCGGGGTTCAGGCGGCGGTTCATGTTAGCTAATTGAAATTCATAGTCAAAATCAGATACAGCTCTAATACCGCGAATAAGCACATTAGCATTGTGCTCGCGTGCAAGATCAGCCAATAAACCAGAAAAACCAATCACCTTAACATTATCTATGTGGCTTAAAATAGAGTTTGCAAGCTCAACACGTTCTTCAAGGTTAAAGCAGGGTTTTTTACTCGGGTTATTAGCTACCGCAACTAATACAGTATCAAACATTTTAGCTGCACGTTGAATAAGGTCTGTGTGCCCATTAGTTAGTGGATCAAAGGTGCCAGGGTAAATTGCAATAACTTTCATAATGTTCACTATTTATTATTTTAGCGCTAGTTTAACAGTGTTTATGCCACAAAGCAGCCTAGCTAAAAAAGCATATAAACACTTACTTTCTTTAAACAGGTCAGTCCATGGTGGGAGTGTTTTAATGATTCATATTTGTTTATACTGTTTACCTCTTTTGAGTGTAATGTAGCCTATAGATAATTTGAGTATTAGCATATGAATACCAAGGATAAAATAATACACACCAGTATTTTGTTGTTTAACGAAAATGGTGAGCGTGCAATAACGACAAATCATATTGCATCAAACTTAGGGATGAGCCCGGGTAATCTTTATTATCATTTTAAAAATAAAGAAGACATTATCCGTCATATTTTTGCGCTGTATCGCGATCATTTAAATACTCACTTTAAACCTATTAATAAAGATGATGATGCATTTAATCATTTAACGGCTTACCTAGATTCGTTATTTGAGCTGATGTGGCGCTATCATTTTTTTTACGATAATCTCGGGGATATTCTCTCTAGAGATGCTGATTTAAAACAAGCTTATATTGATTTTCAGTTAGAGTTGTTAGAGCAAGTTCGTAAAATTATTTTAGGACTTCGCGACAGTGAAATGATTGCTATTGATGAGCAAGATGTCATTGATTTAGCACATACACTAAAGCTAACGGTTAGTTTTTGGACGCCTTATATTAAAGCCCGTAGGCCAAGTGGTACGCTTGCTGAGCAAGATATATATCATGGCATTTTAAAAGTACTTACATTATTTAGAGCGTACAGTACCGATAAAAGCATTGATAAAATGAACCTGCTACGTGAAAAATATACTGAATTAGCGCAACAAGCCTTAGGGCCTGTTGACCTTTCAGGATTAAAATTTGTTCAATCTAGGGGCGATTAAATCGCGACGCGAGGTTTGTAACCTAGTGGGCTAAGTAAAAACCAAGCAACAAAGAGTTAATCGCCCCTAGGCTAAACCCTTTGGGCAGCGCTTGTTTGGTATTTATGCTACGTTATCGCCTATTTATGGGGAATAACCACACTACATAGGCTCTGCCTTGCCTAAATACCAAACACACTGCTGCAAATTTAACCTCGAAAGATAAACAGGCCCTAGCTGTAGTTTAATCGATAGTAATAGGCTGTTTCCTAGGCGCTGAATTTTTTGCTATAATCCCGCGCCAAATGCCTGGGAGCGCGAATTCCCGCAGTCTAAGAGTGAACTATGCTTAAATTTATCGTCAAACTACATCCTGAAATAGCCATTAAAAGCCGTTCAGTCCGTAAACGCTTTACTAAAGTGTTAGAAAATAACATTAAAATTGTATTGCGCCGTGTTGACGAAAAAGTACAAGTAAGAAATAACTGGGATAACATTTCAGTTGTTACAAAGCTTGAAGACGCGCAAGTTCGCCTTGATTTTATCGATAGCCTTAAACGCATCCCTGGCATTGTTCAATTTATTGAAGTAACCGAAACACAATTCGAAACTCTTGATGATATTTATCAAAAAACCATCGCTTTAGTTGGTCATACTATTGTAGGTAAAACCTTTTGTGTTCGTGCTAAGCGCATAGGGCAACACGATTTTACCTCAACTGATTTAGAGCGTTATGTTGGTGGTGGATTAAATCAACATATTGAAGGCGCAAGCGTAAAGCTTAGCCGCCCAGAAGTAACAATACGCCTAGAAGTAAAAGACGATAAAGCTTACATTGTTTCTCATACACATTTTGGTATGGCTGGTTTTCCTCTGCCAACTCAAGAAGATGTGCTTTCGCTTATGTCTGGTGGTTTTGACTCTGGCGTAGCAAGTTACCAAATGATTCGTAAAGGCGCACGAACACACTTTTTATTCTTTAATCTAGGTGGCGCAGCGCACGAAATTGGCGTTAAGCAAGCAAGCTACTACTTATGGAAAAAATACAGCTCTACACATAAAGTTAAATTTGTAACGGTTGATTTTGAACCTGTTGTTGCTGAAATTTTAGAAAACGTTGAAAACAGCCAAATGGGTGTTGTACTTAAACGTATGATGATGCGCGCGGGTAGTGTAGTTGCGCAAAAGTTAAACATTCAAGCACTTGTCACTGGTGAAAGTATTGGCCAAGTATCTAGTCAAACATTAGCGAATTTAAGCGTGATTGACCGTGTTACTGAAACGCTTATTTTACGCCCGCTTATTCAACACGATAAGCAAGAAATTATTAATATTGCTCGCCAAATTGGTACGGCTGAAATGGCAGAAACAATGCCTGAATACTGTGGTGTTATTTCTAAAAAGCCAACGGTTAAAGCCAAAATAGACGTTATTCTTGGTGAAGAAGAAAAGTTCGACTTTGATGTACTTGATACCGTTGTAAACAACGCACGTATAATGGACGTGCGTGATATTGACGTAGAAGCCAAACAAGAACTTAAAGAAGCTGAATCGGTTGCTGATTTGCCTGTAGGCTCTGTGGTAGTTGATATTCGCTCACCAGAAGAAGAAGAAGCTGCACCGCTTGCAATCGACGGTGTTGAAGTGGTTCATTTACCGTTCTTCCGTCTGGCGACTAAGTTTGGTGATTTACCAAAAGACACCGACTACTATTTATATTGTGATCGAGGCGTAATGAGCCAACTACAGGCACTTATGCTGCACGAACAAGGCTTTGAAACGGTAAAAGTTTACCGCCCATAAGGTTTGTCGTCTTAAAGTTAAGAATTTATATAAGCGTGGTTTATACCACGCTTTTTTTTGCCTGAATTTTGACAAACAACTCATCATTGTAAGGTGTAGGAATACCGTGAAGTTTACCTTGTTGGCTAATATAGCCACATATAGCTGATATTTCAGTTTCTCTGCAATGCGCTACGTCTTGCTGCATTGAAGAGTAATTGTCAGACGTTAATTCCATTATTTTATAAGCGGTATTAAGTGCTTTAATCAATGGGATATTAAGCCCTTGTACGTTTGCTATATTGCATGCTTCAGTGAGTGCATTAAAAATTATAGCGTTGTACTTAGGTGCGCGTAACTCACCATTTTTTACATTACTTAAAGCGCTTAATGGGTTAATGGCAATATTTACGAGTAGTTTTTCAAAACGAAGCTGCTGAATGTTATTAGTAAACTTTAGGCTGGGTATTACTTTAAAAATATCAGCTATTGGCGCGCTATTTTGAAAAGCTAATTCATTACAAGCACCAATAACACTTTGTCCCTCACCAGTGTGCTGCACAATGTATTGGTTTGATTTAAAGCCCGCTATGCTTGTCGTTAAAAAGTAGAGTGCTTGGTGAGTGCTTAGCTGGCTATTTACCTCATCAACATTACCCATTCCGTTATGCGAAAGTACAACAGAGCAATGATTTGGTAAAAACGGCTTTATTTGCGTAAATGCATCAAGTACTTGAAAGGCTTTAACGGTAAATAAAACAACATCAAATTCAGCCGCTTTATTTAGCTGATTTAATGAAATAAATTGTGCGTCAATTTTTTTAGATGCACCCTTTCCTCGACTATAAAAGCGGGTATTTGTTGGGCTTTTGCGAGTTAAAACACTGACATTATGCGACGCACTTAGAAAATGACTAAGTAACAAGCCAATAGCACCATCGCCGACAATTAAAATATTAGCCATATGGGTTCTTTTTTCGAGGTGTAAAAATTACTCTAAGTAAAAAGTAGCTTGCGGCACCTGCAAAATCAGCAAAAAAATCACCGAGTGATGCTTGCCTATATGGAAGTGCGTCTTGCATTATTTCTATAGAGGCGCCATAACCTGCCAATAAAAGTATTTGCGCATATAAAGGAAGCTTAAACGCTTTATCCATTATTATGGCTAGTATAAAAAAAATCCCAAAATGGGCCACTTTATCAACATGAGGAAATAAATTTACAACGCCACCTTTTATTTCTTTGGCAAATAAAAAGGTAAAAGCTACTATGCTGATTAAAAAAATTGCTTGATAAACACGCCTTGTCACGACAAATCCTAAAATCGCTTAAAAAAGAGGCGCAAGTATATCAAACTAATTTAATATCGCACCTGAACAAGATGCAGAAAAATGTAAAGATTTATAATTTTAGCGTTATAATTACCACATAAAATTAAGATTAAATAGTTAGGAGCAAACCAATGCCTTCATTTGATATTGTATCTGAAGTAGAAATGAACGAAGCTAAAAACGCAGTTGATAATGCAAATCGTGAGCTAGAGACTCGCTTTGACTTTAGAGGCGTTGATGCATCTATTGAGCTAAATGACAAAACAATTAAGCTTAAAGCTGAAGCAGACTCTCAGGTTATGCAATTATTTGATATTTTAGCTAACAAAATATCTAAGCGTGGTATGGATGTATCAAGCTTAGAGCTTCAAGATATTACCCGTGCAGGTAAAAATGTATTTCGTAACGTTGGCTTAAAGCAGGGTATCGAAAAGGACATGGCTAAAAAAGTAGTTAAAGCCATTAAAGACTCTAAAGTTAAAGTTCAAGCTGCTATCCAAGGCGAAGAAGTACGTGTAACGGGTAAAAAACGTGACGATCTTCAAGAGGCTATGCAAGTAGTGCGCAGTGCTGAGTTAGGTCAGCCTTTTCAGTTTAAAAATTTCCGCGATTAATTAATAAATAGTTTTAAATTAAGCATGCTTTAATCTGTTTATACTTACAGACAGATTGAAGCTACTTACTCTTTTTAAATATCTCACTATTATCCCTCTTTGCTGCCTAGATACTCCCGTATGTATTAATCTTCTTTTTGATATTTAAGCTATTATATTTAATCACATGCAATTAAGTACTTCACACTAGAAGGTATTAAAATGAAACGTCATCAATTATTTTTGTTATTTGTTTTGCTTACATTTACCAAACCAAGCTTATCAAAAACAGTTGATATTGATGTACTGGTTGAAGATGGCTACTTTCCCATTATTATTAATGCGCAAAAAAAGCAGGGTTTTGCTCCTGAGTTTATTAAGATTTTAAACGGCGCACAGCAGGAGTTTAATTTCGTACTTAAGTCTCTACCTGTAAAAAGGCTTGCTTTGTCAGTTGAAAAAAATAATTTTGATGTTTTATTTTTAATGGCACTGCAATGGATACCACAATCAGCGCAAGAGAATATTAAAAAAACCGAATTTTATACCATTACCAAAAATGAGCTTTATACGCTTAAAGAAAATACAAATGAGCAAGCTTACTTTGACGACATTACGTCATTAACAAAGGTTGGGGTATTGGGGTACTCGTATCAATTTGCTGGATTTAATACAGATGCCGAATTTTTAAGTGAGGAACATCAGGTAAGTTTAACCATTGATGAATTCAATGTGGTTAAAATGCTGCTATTAAAGCGCGCGGAAGTAGGTGTTTTAAATAATATTGCTTACCAATATTTTAAAAATAAAAATACTTTTAATATGGATTTACTCTATAAAAGTAACGTACCAGATGCCGTTTATAAAACGCACTTTTTAGTTAACTCTAAATCAAATAAGATCACTAGTAATAAAATGGATGAAATACTAAGCTTACCTACTGCACAAATACAACTTCAGAAGCTACTTGATAAATATGGCGTTTCTTCAAACTATACTAGCCCCTAACTGCATTTTAAAGGTTTTTAGCTGTATAGACGTCCATTGACATTTGTAAACAAAATACTCACAATAGCGACATATTTTCAAGGTGCTTGCTAGCCACTTCATGTAATGATTTTTTTAGCAGGATAATCGGGAAGTTGGTGCGTTTTCATGATGACTACAAGCCCAACACTGCCCCCGCAACGGTAAAGTATTGCATATTTTGATGTGCTTACTGAGTCCGGAGACCGGCCTTGATGCAATCTTACTTACTTAAATCTTTGCGGTGGGCAAAGGTAGGGGACCTCATGTTAAACAAAACAACTCTAGGCGTTGCAATTTCTGCTGCGCTTTCATTTTCTGTGTCTGGTGCAGAGCAATCAATTGAAAAAATAACCGTTACAGCTAATAAGTTTGAGCAATCAATTAACGACGTTTTAGCGAGTGTAAATGTTATTGAACGTGCTGAAATAGAAGCTAGTAACGTACGCGATTTACCTACACTTTTAAGCACGCGAGTGGGTTTTCAAGTTAATCCAAACGGTGGTTTTGGTCAAAATACAGGCGTGTCACTTCGTGGTACGGGCTCTGGCGATACGTTGATTTTAATTGACGGTGTACGTACAGGCTCAGCAACACTTGGTCAAAAAGCATTAAATAATGTCCCTTTAAATAGTATTGAACGCATTGAAATTATTAAGGGTTCTCGCGCGGCTGTTTACGGCTCTGATGCACTTGCTGGCGTAATTAACATTATAACGCGTGAATCAGATAACTTATCTGTGAGTGCTACGTTTGGTTCTGATTCTTACCAAAATTATCAAGTGGCAGGCTCTGTAAAATCAGGCGATATAACAACAGCATTTAATGCAGGCTTTGAAAAAACAGATAACTTTGATGTACTGCAAGGCGTAGCACCAGATGAAGATGGCTATGAAAATAAAAATCTTGGTTTTAAAGTAAATTATACTGATGCACACTACGGCGACTTTAAGTTATTAGGTCAATACAGTGAAGGTTTCGCAGATTACGACAGCCGCTTTAGCCCAGCCGACAGTACGATTGAACGAGATGATTTTAAAAACTATCAGCTTTCTGCAGGTTGGAGTAAAAACTACACTAACCAAACGCACAGTATTGATTTAGCGCTAGCAACGGATGATTCAGACAATACATATGTTGATTTTTCAGTTGGACCAACAACAAGTACTTTTATAACTAAACGCACACAAATTGATTATAACGGCCAATACCTATTATCTGATGAGCTTAACATTAGTGGTGGTATCAATTGGTACAACGATGATGTATCTCATAGTTCGCAACTATTTGTTGAAGACAGCCGAGATGTACTTGCTGTGTTTGTAGGTGCTTACTACGATGCAGATAAAGTATTAGCTAATTTAACTGTTCGCCAAGATGACGACGAGCAATTTGGCGACGAAACAACGTATACAGCCGCTGCGGGTTATCATTTATCTGAAAATGCAACATTTCGTATAAGCCAAAGTACTGGCTTTAAAGCCCCTACATTTAACGATTTATATTTCCCACTTTATGGTAACCCTGATTTACAGCCTGAAAAATCAGTAAACCGTGAGTTAGGTTTGAGTGTGGACTTTGATATTGCGCAAGTTGATGTTGCAATTTTTAGAAACGATATAGAAGATAAAATTGATTACGATGCAAACTTTGCATTAGCTAATATTGATGAAGCACGCTACGAAGGGGTTGAATTTAGCTTATCTCAGCAGTTTTTTGGTTTTGATAGCAACCTTAACTTTGCTTACTTAAGCGCTGAAGACGAAGAAACGGGCGCAGAGTTACGTAATGTTGCTAAACGTACTTTTAACTGGGAACTTGCAAAACAGTTTGGTGCTTTTGATGCAAGCTTAGACATGCAATACCGTAGCGACCGACAAGGTGCTGTGACGCGTTTAGGATCATACACGCTTTGGAACTTAGCGGGTAATTATCAAGTAAATGAGCATATTGAAGTTTCGCTTCGTGTAGAAAACTTATTTGATAAAGAGTATAACGCTGTTGATTCAAATACTGATTTTACAACGGGTCAAGTGTATTACTACAACACTCCAGAGCGTCGCTTTTTTGCAGGCGCAAGCTACCAGTTTTAACGGTATTTATTAATATTAAAAAGCCCGACTTACGTCGGGCTTTTTAATGTGTAGCTAAGTTTAACTAATCAATTTAACTGCTCAAATTAGCTAGTCAGCTAAGAACTCTTTAAATACGGTTTCAAACTTATGTAATTTAGGTGCTATTAAAATACTACAGTAACCCTGCTGTGGGTTTTCGTTATAGTAATCTTGATGATAATGCTCTGCTGGATAATACGTAGTGGCAGGGCTGACTTCTGTCACAATTGACTCACTCACATGGCTTTGCAGTTGAGCTACCATTTCATTGGTTTGCTTTAGTTGCGCTTCATCGTGATAGTAAACAACGCTTCTGTACTGTGTGCCTATATCGTTACCTTGGCGATTCAATTGTGTTGCATCATGCAAAGTGAAAAACATTGCTAGCAGTGTTTCAAAGCTAACTACAGTGGTATCAAATTCAATTTTAACAACCTCAGCGTGCCCGGTTGTGCCAGAGCATACAGAATTATAGGTTGGGGTGTCGGTTTCGCCACCGGTATAGCCAGAACTCACATCTAATACGCCATTTACACGTCTAAATGCTGCATCTATACACCAAAAACAGCCGCCACCAAATGTTGCTACTTGCGTTGTTGAGCTCATAAGTATTCCTAAAATGTATATGGAGTTTAAAGGCGAGCATAAATTGTATGCGCCGCAACAACAAGGTTACGGCGCAATAAAGAGATTAGATCTCTTCGAAAGGCTTTTCAGCAGCTTGTTTATTCAGCTTTTGTTGTAAAAACTCAGGTGACTGTGTATTTTTCGATAGAGCATAATACGCAGCAGGTACAACAAAAAGAGTCAGCAGGGTAGATACAATAACCCCTGTAAACACAACTACACCAATTACCATACGGCTTTCAGCGCCGGGGCCTGAAGCAAAAACCAAGGGAACAGAGCTCATAACGGTTGTAAGTGAGGTCATTATTATTGGGCGAAGGCGCTGGGTAGCTGCTTGTAGTATTGCTTCACTAAACTCAACGCCTTTGTCGCGTAATTGGTTAGTAAATTCTACAATCAAAATACCATTTTTAGCACTTAAGCCTATGAGCATGACAATACCTATTTGGCTGTAAATATTTAAGGTAAGCCCTGTAGCCCAAAGCCCAAACATAGCGCCCATTAAACCAAGCGGTACGGTAAGCATAATTACAAATGGGTGCATAAAACTTTCAAACTGTGCAGCAAGTACCAAGAAGGTAACGGTGAGTGCAAGTATAAATACGTAGGTCATCGCTGATGCGCCTTCGTAATAAAGCTGCGACTCACCTTTGTAATCTACTGCGCCATCTATATCGTTTTCTTGCGCGGCTACTTCGTTTAAAAAGTTAAGCGCTTGCTCAAGGGTATAACCGTCGGCTAAGTTGGCGCTTAATGTAATTGCGCGCATACGGTTGTAGCGGTTTAAGCGCGATGCTGTTGCTTCTTCTTTTAAGCTGATAAGGCTATCAAGTGGAACTAGTTCACCGCTTCGTGATTTAAGGTATATATTTGAAATATCAGTAGGATTGGTAAAATCTTCTTTTGTCCCTTTTAAAATCACATCGTATTCTTCACCGCGGTCAATAAAGGTCGTAACACGGCGCTGGCCAAGCATTGTTTCTAGTGTACGGCCTACATCAGATACCGAAACGCCTAAATCGGCAGCTTTGTTTTTATCTATGCTAACTAAAAACTGTGGGAAGGTTTCTTTGTAATCATGATCGATTCTTACTAAACCAGGGTTTTGCTCAGCACGCTTTATTATACGGTCACGCCAATCGGCCAGTTGAGCGTAATCATTACCTTGCAGTACAAACTCAATTGGGCGAGATGAGCCACCACCACCAATACCACGGCGCATAATGGCAAATGCACGAACATCGGTAACTTCTTGCATTTTACCGCTTATTTCGTCCATTACTTCCCAGGTTGAGCGTTTGCGTTTATCCCAATCGGCCATACCCACAATCGCAACACCGCCGCTGCCACCCCAGCCAGGCACTCGAACAAGTACGCGACTTAGCTCACCGGCTTGCGAGTAAGGCATTAAGCGCTCTTCAATTTTAGCCATATTAGCGGCGTTATTTTCGTAACTTGCGCCCTCAGGGCCGCTCATCATAATAAAGAACGTGCCACGATCTTCTTTTGGCGTTAGCTCAGAAGGAACTTGTAAAAACAACGAGTAACTAACAAAGCCAGCTAATAATAAGCTCACCATTAAACCCCATTTACGGGTTATGTTGGTGGAGAGTGAATTACGGTAACTTACTTCAATTTTAGTAAACTGGCGGTCCATCCATTGGCTAAATTTATTTGGTTTGTCTGATACTTTAAGTACTTTAGAGCACAAGGCTGGTGCGAGAGTCAGTGCTGTAACACTTGAGAAAAATACGGCAGCACTTACCGCCATAGCAAACTCAGTAAATAATGCACCTATACGGCCATCCATAAATACTAATGGCACAAACACCGATATTAGTACAAGAGTGGTTGCTACTATAGCAAAACCTACTTCACGCGCGCCTCTAAATGCAGCTAGTAACGGCGGCTCACCCAGTTCAATACGGCGGTGAATGTTTTCAAGCATTACAATGGCATCATCTACTACTAAACCAATGGCCAGTACTAAGGCAAGTAAAGTGAGTAAGTTAATTGAGTAGCCCATTGCCAATAAAAACATAAAGCTACCAACAAGTGCGACCGGTACGGTGACCGCAGGGATAAGCGTTGCTCGTATATTGCCTAAAAACAAAAATATAACGAGTACGACTAAACCCATAGAGATGGCAAGTGTGCTGTAAACTTCATTAATAGACTCTTTAATAAATACAGACGAATCGTAGCTGTCTTGAATTGTAGTGCCTTCAGGTAGGTTGCGTTTGATTTTTTCAAGTTCACTGCGTGCGTTATCTACTACGGTAAGTGTGTTTGCTTTAGCTTGTTTTACAATACCTAAGCCAATCATATTACGCCCGTTACCACGAAATAAGCTTTCGTCATCGGCAGCTTCTAAACGTACATCGGCAACTTCACCTAAACGTACTAAGTAACCTTCATCACCACGTTTAATTACCAGGTTTTTAAAATCGCGCTGATCTTTATAACTACGGGCAGTACGCACGGTAAAGTCACGATCTATAGATTCTATTTCGCCAGCCGGTAACTCAACGTTTTCTGTACGAAGTGTGTTTTCTATATCGCTTGAGGTAATACCCCGTGCGGCCATTGCTTGGCGGTTAAGCCAAATTTTCATGGCGTATTGGCGCTCACCACCAATACGTACGTTAGATACACCATCTACTACGGCTAAGCGGTCAACAATAAAACGCTGCGCGTAATCAGAGAGCTGTAACGAGTCCATTGTTTCGCTGTTTAATACAAACCAGGCGATTGGGCTTTCATCACTATTTGATTTAGATACTTCTGGCGGGCGTACCTGATCAGGCAAACTATCAAGTGCACGTGCTACACGTTCGCGTACATCGTTAGATGCTGCATCTATGTCGCGGTTAATATCAAACTCAATGGTAATGTTTGAGCGCCCATTACGGCTCGAAGAGTTAATACTTTTGATGCCTTCAATACCTGAAATTCGATTTTCTATTATTTGCGTTATTTTGGTTTCTATAATTTCGGCAGAAGCACCTGTGTATTCAGTGCTGATATTTACAATCGGCGTTTCAATATCCGGGTATTCACGAAGTGGCAGCATAGTAAACGCAACCAGTCCAAAAGTAAGAAGCAGTAAATTAATTACAATGGCAAAAACGGGGCGCTTGACGCTAGTATCTGTAATTTTCACGTATTACCCCTTTACGCTTACTTTACTTCCAGAGCGAATTTTTATTAGCCCCTCAGTAACAATTTGCTCGCCATCAGTTAGGCCTTCGTCGATAGCAACCCAGCCATTATTTCTGCTAGCAACATGCACTTCAATTTTATTAGCTATCCCATCTTGAATTTGAAAAACAAAGTGTTTGTCTTGCAAAGGTATAACCGCTTTTTCTGGCACCATTAAAGCTTGGTTGCTGCTTAGCTCAAGTGCTGTATTTAGTAACATACCAGGGCGAAGTAATCCTGATTTATTGGCAAAACTTGCTGTTACTTCAACACTGCGAGTAACCGAATCAATACGCGAGCTAATATGCGTTACCTTGCCGTTAAATGTTTGTCCTGGGTAGGCATCGTTTTGCGTAAGCACTTTCATGCCCATATTTAATTGTGCTAAATATTTTTCAGGTACTTTAAAGTCAACTTTAATAATACTAATATCATCAAGTGTTGTGATTATTGTTGTATTACTTACGTAAGCACCTATTGATATTTCACGCTTACCTAACAGGCCTGAAAAGGGCGCACTAATAGTCATTTCGTTTAATTTAGTTTTAGCGCTTTCTAGTTGGGCCTCTGTTGCATCAACACGAGATAACTGCTCCTCAAGTAACGACTTTGCCGTTGATTGCGAGCGTGAAAGTTCGGTTAGGCGATCTAACTGACGTTGTTCTTCACGTAAGTTAATGCCAAGCTCTTTAACGGCAAGCTGTTCTTGTTGGCTCTGTAACTGTACTAACTTTTGTCCTTTACTGACTAAGTCGCCGTCTTTAAAATATATATCTGTGACATAATCGTTTTGCGCACTTTTTATATAGATTGCTTGGTTTGCACGCGCGCTACCGATCGCTTCTATCATCACTGCGTTTTCCTGAGAAGTAACAGTATGAGCTGTTACTTGAGTAGACATTTGTGATAAATCGGCCTGTTCGCCGTGGCTAGCGGGTAGATATAAATAAACGCTAAATATTAGAAGTAACGTAATAATAAATGGAAAAAGTGCTTTACCTGATTGTCTTGAGTACATTGATTTCATACCTGAAAATGAATTGTAAGTATTGTACGAAATAAGACCGGGAAAAGACGGTTATGTGTCTCATAAATTTGTGCGTTAAGCGTAAAAGTAAATAAGATTTATTCATTGTTCCTATTTTGTTGAGGAAAAAGCGGTAATGTATGAAATTTAAAACCACCTGTAACTTATGTATAACAACAAGAAAGGTCATAATTTGGGCTGTTATTATGCTTGTTTTTTATATGGCGTTTTACCAATATGGATAAATCTAACAATGCCATTAAGTTTCGGGCACAAGGTGCGCGAAACGCAATTGAGGTGCTTGTTGCAGGTGCAATTGGTTTAGTTTTTATTATGTTGTTTAATTTACTGAGACCGGGTGAGATTAGCATACTTGAAATATTTTTAGTGAGCTTGTGTATTGCCGCTATTTTTATTGGATATTTAAAAACTCAAGAGCCATATCATAGCCTTATATTAAATGAGTCTGAGCTCGTTTATTACCATAAGTACGGAGCTTGGTGTATGCCTCATAGTAACTTTCATCACAGTGGTATACCCAAAATAGAAGATGGCTTTGATTACTTAGAATTAAATGCGGTTGGTATAAAGGTAAACGACATAGATGACTTTTTAACAAGCATAGCGCCTCGAATTGCAGGGAAATTATTAATAGAGCAGCGTAATTTATTTATGCAAGTTGTTCAAAAACATTGCAAAAATGGCAATTGCCCATCAGAATGGCTAATAGAAGATACACATTACACATCCCATAAAGGGATAAGCTATACTGGTCTTATAGCTATGTTTGCTAACAGGACTAAGCACCTTCAACTGTTAACCGGTTACGATTTATTATTACCAGCCAGTGTGTTAGATAGAGATATCTGGGCATTTAGTGCTAACTTAAATAAGTGGAAGCGCGAGCCTAGTCAGTTTATAGCGTCGCAAATTAATAATTAAGCTGCGACTGTAGGAAAGAAAAATGAGTCAAGAGAGAGCCTTTTTAAAAAGTGGTCGAAACACCATAATACATAAAGATAAAAAGCATGATTTAGTGATTGTAAACTCTGAAATTCATCCTAAAATTAAAGTGACTCAACATGGCTTAGAGCCATTTAAAGAAGAGTTACCTAAAAACCGCCGTGATGCAAAAGATCGCTATTTAGAAATAGTCTATGTTGGAAGCCCTGATATATTTGGCGAAGAAAAACAATTACTATTTATTCAAGCTTTAGATGGGCGTGAATACAAAGTAGATTACAGTAAAATCGGTACGAAATTGTTTGTACGCATTCATCAAGATACATATATGTAGTACTTTAATGGCATCTTTATTGCTAGTAATTACACTATAGTAATTATTTGACATAATAAGGTGCTGCGTATGAAAGCGTTTGCTTTAATCCCCCTCATTTCTTGCGGTTTGCTGAGTGCGTGTGGAGGTGGTGGCGGTGATAGCGATAATACAGTTGTAGAAACATCTGTTAATGCTGGAACCGATTTACAAATTATCGAAAAAACTGAATTTACTATCACAGCACAAGGTTCCCCCGCTGATGGTACGTTTTCATGGCAACAAGTTAGCGGCCCAAGCTTAGAAGGTTTTCCGCTTGAAGGCGCTGAGCAAACATTGACAGCCCCTGACGTAAAAACTGATAGTGAAATAATCTTAAGAGTAAGCTATCAAAGCACCGGTAGTAGCGCTGTTAGTGACGACATTTCTATTTCAGTGAGCTCTAATAATCAACTTCCTCTTGCTGTTGTTACCCAAACATCTCCTGAAACACTTCCTTCTGTATACAAAGACACAGTTACTTTGAGCGCCCTTGAGTCGAGCGATCCTGATGATAATGGCCAAATTGATAGTTACTTGTGGCAACTGCTATCAGGTCCTGATTTAGATATTGCTAGCTTTAATGAGTCAACTCTTAGCTTTTCTCATCCATTACTAGAAAGTAACGTAAATTTATCTTGGCAGCTAACAGTCACTGATGATGAGGGCGGTGAGGCAAGTACTCAATATTCAATGACGCTTAATAAAACAAATGAACTAGTGGATGCAAATGCAGGCGCTGATCAAAATGTCGAAGAGTTTGAAGAAGTAACACTTGACGCAACGAATAGCGAAACTGTCACCGATACCTATCAGTGTAAGTGGCAACAACTTACCGGTAATAGCGAAACATTAAGTAATAGCGACCAATGTACAACGACATTTTTTGCCTCTGATGTAGATACTGAATCCACGTTGAGCTTTGAAGTAACGGTAACCGACTCAAAAGGACGCACCGATACAGATTCTTTATTTGTTGATGTATCACCAAAAGCGCTTGGGCTTATAAACGATAGTGGTGTTGGTGAGTGCTATAACAACACCCAACGCATTAACTGTGAAAGCGATGACTTTCCAGCGCAAGATGCTGAACTTGGACGCGATAGCTATGCAAACCGCTTAGATAAGGTTGGTAAAGGTAATTTAGCGTTTGATTACACTAAACTTAATCAGTTTGCTGATGAAGTTGGTGATGATAGTAGTGACTTTACCTGTATACGCGATAATGTTACTGGACTTGTATGGGAAGTAAAAAGTGAATCCTCAGGAGTATTGCCAAATACAAGCTTGCGTGAGGGTCAAAATCATTACTTTTGGGATTTAGGCGATACTACTTTTACCGATACCAGTACAGCCAATTCAACTTGTCCGGATGATACGAGTTGTGGAGTACAAAGTTATATAAACGAAGTGAATAACTTAGATTTTTGTGGTGGTACAAATTGGCGGTTACCTACTTATACAGAGCTTTTAGGTTTAATTGATTATGGTAAGCAAGGGCAAAGCATATTAATTGATGAGGTGTTTTTCCCCAATATGCCAAGTGAAAGTGCATTAAGCCACTTACGTTATTGGACTTCACAAACCGCAGCCGATGGTACAAGTTTATCGCAAGCGTACATTATTGATATGAGTGATGGTAACGATCTTGCTTATCCAAAAGAAAATACCGCGTATGTTCGTTTAGTTAGAAGCCGTTAGGAGAAAATAATGAGATTAAAATTACTCTATGCACTAGCAACTATAAGCTTGAGCTTTAATATTGCAGCGGCGCAAACGTGCTACGACGGTGCAGATACCACAACGCCGACAGATAGATTTACCATAAATACAGATGGCACAGTGTCTGATACCGAAACAGGCCTTATGTGGCAACGTTGTAGTTATGGGCAAATTTATAATACAGAGACGCAGCTTTGCGAAGGCTCTACACCTTCTCTTACTTGGCAAGAAGCACTACGCGGTGCTAAAAATGATACAACCGCAGATTACGATGATTGGCAAATGCCTAACATTAAAGAGTTGGCGAGTATTTTAGAGCACAGTTGCACCGAGCCGAGCATTAATGAAGAGGTGTTTTTTGGTACTAAGCTTCAAAACTATTGGTCAAATACATCGGGTGTGAGCACGATGAGCTCTGCATGGGTTTATCAATTTGATAGTGGCCTGAATAGTTTGCACGCTAAAACAAGTAATGTGTATTTACGGTTAGTTCGCTACGAAGAGTAAATTACATACTAAGATTAGACAGATGAAAGTGCAGCCTTAAAACCGCTGCATTTTTTTGTTTTACATAAATTTACGTTATTTCAATAATAAAGCGCTTACAACGTTGTCACTTAGTGCGTTTTTTTGCCATTATAGGCCGTGATTTAATTACGAAGGAACATCACGGTGTATTTAAGCTATTTTGGCCTGAATGAAAAACCTTTTTCAATTTCGCCCAACCCTCATTACTTATTTTTAAGTGAACGACATAAAGAAGCCTTAGCACACCTTACCTATGGATTAGGTGAAGACGGTGGTTTTGTATTATTAACAGGCGAAGTGGGTACTGGTAAAACTACAATTACCCGCAGTATGTTAGAGCAGTTACCCGAAAACACGCAAGTAGCGATGATCCATAACCCAGCACTTTCAGAGCTAGAGTTATTGGCTAGTATTTGTGATGAGCTCAACATTAGTTACGATGCTAATAATGCGACGCTTAAAAGTCTTACCGATATTATAAAAAAGCACTTAGAGACCAATAATAAATCGGGTGGGCACACCATACTTATAATTGATGAAGCGCAGTTACTTGCCCCTAATGTGCTTGAACAATTACGCTTGCTAACAAATATAGAAACCGATCATAAAAAATTATTACAAATAGTATTGGTTGGTCAACCTGAGCTACAAGAGCTTTTAAAGCGCAATGAATTAAGGCAACTCGCCCAGAGAATAACAGCTCGTTACCATTTATTACCACTTACGCAAGGCCAAACAGTTGCTTACATAAAGCATCGGTTACATGTTGCAGGATGTGATAAAGGAATTTTTTCGATGGATGCCATGCAAGCTGTTCATCAATTAACCGGTGGTGTGCCACGATTAATGAACTTGGTATGTGAGCGAGCTTTGGTAGGCACTTTTGCAAAGCAGCAGTTGATAGTTGATAGCGATATAATAAAAAAATCAGCACATGAGTCATTACCCATGGATTTTGTAGCGCCAGTTAATGAGGCCAACAAAGCAACGTCATTTGTACCATATAGCCTTGCATTCGTTGCTTTATTTGCCGTAGGCATTGGGCTTTCATTTATTTTATAGTTAGGTAAGTTATGTCTTATTTATTAGATGCGCTAAAGCAGTCGCAGCAATCAGATATGAGTGCTGAGCAATACGACTTACAATCAGAGCAGTTAAAGCAACAGCAAGCACTAAAGCGTTATAGACGATTAGCGTTAGTATTTGGTACAAGCTTAGCTGCTTTTATTGCTGTAGCTGGTGGGTTTACTACGGGTAAGTGGTTTCAAGGTACTACTTTATTAAACATATCGGAACCCGCTGTAATTAAGGTGGTTGAAAGCGAAAAATCGTCAACTAAAGAAAAAGTTAAAGAGGTAGATGCCGCAGTTGAAAAGCAGCAAATAGCTAAGTTAGAACCCGCTAAAATAGCTCCAAATAATACTGCAACGATTGAAGGGCAACTTGTACATGTGCAAACACCTAATGGTGTACAGCAAATGTTATTAACGCCTAATGGGCAATATATTCCTATGCCATCGAGTCCGGTCACGAGCGCAACGGGTTATAATCAGCAGAACGTGCAACAAGTAATGCCAGTTCAAAATTATAATCAGCCAGTATTTAATCCACAAAATAATTACAATCCAAATAATACACAGAACGCTTCGGTATTTGGGCAAAGTCAAAATACAGCATCAGCTCAACTAGATATGAGTAAATATAAAGTACTAGGTAAGCCAATTAATGGTAACAACCAATCTCAACAGATGAGCGATCCTGAGCTTGATGAGGTGCCTACAACACTTAAAAATGCGTTTGCGCAAGCTATACAAGACGTCGAAAAAAATCAGGATTATGAAGTGACCCATGCATCAAAAACGTCATCACGTGTTGAGCCTGTAGAATTGCTACCAGATGGCTTGCAATCAATGTTACCTAGTATTAAATATCAAGCGCATATTTATTCATCGAGCGCTGACAAGCGTTGGATCAAGCTAAATGGCCGAGAGCTACATGAAGGAGAGAGCATAGGCGCTTTAACTGTAAGAGAGATTACACCTGAGCAAAGTGTACTTGATTTTGATGGTTATGAGTTTAGCTTAAAAGCTTTGCAAGACTGGCCGCAGTAAACGCTTAGCTATTATGTTGAGAGCTCGGTAGAATGTTGAGCTCTCAATATTGCTTAGGATAATATTGAGTTTTTATAAAAGCGTTCTAAATCAATATTATATTCTTTAGGTTTCACCGCTGACTCAAGGGTATCTAGGGTTTTTTTATTAGCTAAATCGATATCTTTTATCTCTGTATAGCGACTATGCTTAGCACTGTAAAATGTTTTAACGATAGGTTTTAGCGGTGTGCTAGGGTTACTCTCGGTCACTAAACCAACTTTTTGACTCGATAATCTAACGAGCGTTCCTACCGGATGAATACCAATACATTGAATAAATTTATTAAGCAGCTCGGGATCGAAGCTATCTGGGCATCCGTCTTTTAGTATTTTAAAGGCTTTTATTGGCTCCATGCCTGCTTTGTAAACACGTTCTGCGGTAAGTGCATCATATACATCCACAATTGACGCCATACGTACGTATTGACTTATTTCGTCGCCCTTTTTAGCAAACGGGTAGCCTTTACCATCAAGCCTTTCGTGATGCATGCCAGCAATATCAACTGCAATACCCGTTAAACCAGACTCTTCTAATATCTCTTTACTGAAAAGCGAGTGCATTTTCATTATTTTAAATTCATCATCGGTAAAGCGACCTGGTTTATTGAGTATTTCATCAGGAATTTTTATCTTACCAATGTCGTGTAAAAGTGCGCCGGTAGTCAGTTCAACGATAATGTTTTTTTCTATACCTAAATGCTTAGCAAAAATCCCCATTAATATCGATACATTAATAGAGTGCTCAAGTAGGTAAGCATCTTTTTGGCGCATTTGGGTAAGGCAGGCTAGGGCATCTTGGTTTCTAAAAACAGAGTCCATAAAGCCACTTGCCAGCTCTCTGAATGGCGTAATATCTATATCGCGGCCTGCTTTAATATCTTTAAATGCTTTTATTTGCAGTGTTTTAGCTTCGTCATACAGCTTTTTTGCCTTTCCCATTTCTTGTTCGGCACTGTGTGTTTTTTGCCAAGGGTCACGCTTTATTTTTGTTGCAGGTACAGTGATAGGAGCTTTTTCAGGGACTGAGTCAATGAGGGTTTTATCAGGGTCTATTTCTACTTCTAAAATTCCTGCTTTTATTAGGTTATTAATACCAGCCTGAGTTTTAACCCAGCCTTGATTTTTAATTTTAATACTGCCAGTTTGCCTGGTAACACTTTGCACAAACATACCAGGCAGTAACTGACCAACAGGAATTATTTTCAAATTTATTACTTCTATTGTTAATCTTTCATTAAGCTAACAAATATATATGTTACTACCTAATAAAAAAGGCACTTTTCAGTGCCTTTTTTTATTTTTTAGTTAAAAAGCATTAGCTTAATTATTCATCATCTTCAACAAGCGTCATTAGTGATGTGTTACCACCTGATGCTGTTGTATCAATACTGATTGTTTTTTCAGTAATAAGACGTTTGATTAATGTATCGTAATACTCAGAGCTAATTACCGGTAAAATAGCACCTTTACGCTGTGCAAGCTGTTGGCTAAAGTAGCCTAAGCGAGACGAACGAGCAGCAACTACCGCACCGGCTAAATGAGGGTGCGCCAAAATAGCTTGTAACTGATTAGGTTTAGCTACTTGGAAAACACCTTCTGCAACACCTGTAGAGATAAATTTATCTTTAAAGGCAACGGCTTCATCATAAAACAGCTCAGACGCTACAGTAATTACCGTATTACCTGCGGCAATAGCAGTGATGATAGACAATGCCCAGAAGTTAAATGATGTGCTCTTATCTGCATAACACACTACACAACCACGTGCTTCTAGATGAAGTGTATTAGACTCACCCGTTGGCCCAGGCAGGGTAGTAAACTTACGCATGTGCTTTTCAAGGCGGTTAAGCTGTGCACGTGCTTCTGATAATGTTAATGCTAAGTCGTCTGCTAAATCGTCGATAATTTCTACCGTCGCGATTTTAGCAAGCAACTGACGTACAGCCGAAACACGGTCGTTTAGTGGTGTTGCGCGCCAGATTTTTTCATCGCGCATTGAGTTGGCCATTAGCTTTTTAACTTGCTCATTCGCACCGCTGTAGTGGTGCAAATCAAGTTCGTCAGGCGTTAGGTTAGTCATTTGTACGTTATCTGGTGATGCTTTTTCTTTTACTAAACGTTGTAGGTAGTTAGGGCCACCGGCTTTAGGGCCAGTACCTGATAAACCACGGCCACCAAACGGTTGCACACCAACAATGGCACCAATCATGTTTCGGTTAATGTAGACATTACCCGCACGTGACATTTTAGCAAGGTACTCACAGCGCTCTTCAATACGTGAATGAACACCCATTGTCAGACCATAGCCTGTGTTATTTATTTGATCCATCACATCATCAAGTTCATTCGATTTAAAGCGAACAATATGAACACATGGGCCAAATACTTCACGTTTAAGTACTGATAAGTCTTTGATTTCGTATAAACGAGGAGCAAAAAAGTATGCGCCATTTTGTGTATTATCAGGAATTTTACATTCGTAATGAAGTATAGAATTACCTTTTAAGTACTCAACGTGCTCGTTTAAGTTTTTAAGTGCTTTTTCATCAATTACCGGACCAACATCAGTTGATAGTAACGATGGATCGCCAATGTGTAACTCAGCTAGAGCACCTTTAAGCATTTCGATAATGCCATCTGCTACGTCATCTTGAATGAATAAAACACGAAGAGCAGAACAACGTTGGCCAGCACTTTGAAAACCAGAACTGATCACATCATCAACTACTTGCTCAGGAAGCGCCGTTGAGTCAACAATCATACAGTTTTGGCCACCTGTTTCTGCAATTAACGGTACTTGAATGTCGTTACGTGCAGCAAGTGTTTGAGAAATTAATGTGCCTGTTTCAGTAGAACCTGTAAACATAACCGCTTGAATGCGCTCATCAGGAACAATTGTTTTACCTACTTCTGAGCCGCGAGCGATAACCGGTTGAACAACGTGCTCAGGTAAACCAACAGATAGCATTAGTTCAATGGCACGAAGGGCGATTAAACTTGTTTGCTCAGCAGGCTTAGCAATTACAGTGTTACCTGTAACAATCGCAGCAGCAACTTGGCCTAAGAATATTGCAAGCGGGAAGTTCCACGGGCTAATACATAAAATAACGCCACGGGCTTCAAAACGTTCATCTTTAGACAACTCTTCAGCGCGCGCTGCGTAGTAACGACAAAAATCAACCGCTTCACGTACTTCATCAATACCATCTTGCGCTACTTTACCCGCTTCTTTAATACAGATAGCGACTAGTTCGTCGTGATGACGTTCTAAAATGTCAGCAACGCGGCGCAGTAAATTAGCTCGCTCTTTTACTGGTGTTTGTGACCATGATTCAAGTGCCGCTTCAGCGTTAGCCAGTAATACTTTCATCTCTTCGCCAGTTTGTAACTTAACGTGGCCGATGATTTCTTTGTGATTTGCTGGGTTTTTAACAGCCAATGAGCCTTCTGGTACTTGGCTTTGCTCAATTAAGTGCTCGTTAAACCATGTTTCAAGATTCTCTTTGAAAGGGGTAATAACATTAATATCGGTTAAATCCATGCCTTTAGAGTTAGCACGTTCTTCACCGTATAAATCAATTGGCATTTTGATTTGCGTATTGTACTTATTACGCAAGCCTTGCAATGTTTCTACAGGGTCTGGTAGTAATGATTCAACAGGTTTTGTTGTATCTACAATCGCGTTCACAAATGATGAGTTAGCACCATTTTCTAACAAACGACGAACAAGGTAAGCAAGTAGGTCTTCGTGTTGACCAACTGGGGCATATACACGACATTGAATTTTTTCTTCGTTAACGATTTGGTCGAATAAAGATTCACCCATACCGTGCAAACGTTGAAATTCAAAACCGGTGTTGTCGCCTTTCGCTACTTCTAAAATAGTCGCGGCAGTGTAAGCGTTGTGTGTTGCAAACTGCGGATAAAGTACGTCGCGCGCTTCAAGCATTTTAATAGCACATGCTTTGTAAGAAACATCGGTTGTTGCTTTACGGGTAAATACAGGGAAATGCTCTAAACCATCTTGTTGTGTGGTTTTGATTTCAGTATCCCAGTACGCGCCTTTAACTAAACGTACCATCATTTTACGACCAACACGGCTTGCAAGGTCGGTTAGCCATTCAATTACAAAAATAGCGCGTTTTTGGTACGCTTGAACCGCTAAGCCAAATCCTTGCCAATCACCAAGATCTTCATCACTAAATACTGCTTCAATTACATCTAATGAAATATCTAGACGGTCAGCTTCCTCAGCATCAACGGTAAAGCCGATATCGTATTTTTTAGCTGCAAGCGCAAGCTCTTTTAACTTTGGTACAATTTCTTCCATCACACGGTCTTTATGAGTGAACTCATAACGAGGATGAATAGCAGAAAGCTTAACTGAAATGCCAGGGCTCTTAATTGGACCACGACCATTTGCCGCTTTACCAATAGAGTGTATAGCATTCATGTAGCTGTCAAAGTAACGCTTCGCATCTTTCATTGTGCGCGCGCCTTCGCCTAGCATATCGTAAGAATATACATAACCTTTTTGCTCTGTATCGGCAGCACGTTCAATTGCTTCGTCAATGGTACGACCCATAACGAATTGCTTACCCATAATTTTCATAGCAAAATTTACAGACTTACGAATAACTGGCTCACCCAAACGACCAATGGTCTTTTTAAGCATGCCGAACTGTTGTTCTTTCGTTTTGTCTGTGTAGTTAACCATTTTACCGGTAACTAATAATCCCCAAGAAGACGCGTTTACGAATAAAGAATCGCTGCTCCCTAAATGGGAGCTCCAATCACCTTTCGCTAACTTGTCGCGAATCAGTACATCTTGAGTTGCTTTGTCTGGAACTCGAAGCAGTGCTTCGGCCAAACACATTAATACAACGCCTTCTTCACTAGAGAGTGAAAATTCATTTAAAAGCGCATCAACACCGCCTTGCCCATCTTGCTCTTTACGAATGTTTAAAACAATCTGGCGGGCTCTTTCCCAGGCACGACTTCGTGCTTTTACGCCTACTTCTGCAAGCGGTAAAATATGATCAATAACCGCATTTTCATCTATGCGGTAGAAGTCACGGATTCTTTGTCTAATAGGACAAATCGTTGTTAAATCGCCGTTGAATAACATAAGCAACCCTCAGGAGTGTTAAGAATTAAAGTAAAATTAATTACCAATAAATTACCAGTGATATTGTGAGTGCATTCTAATTAAATTTCAGCAGAATATGCTGGTTAAATTTCGCGTTTTACGATAATTTACAGGGCATAAATTTAACTTATCCGCATAAAATTCTGTTATGACAATTCCAAATAGATTACGCATGCTAGATCGTATTGATTTAGCCATACTAGACGTTCTACAAAAGAACGGCAGAATTTCAAATGTTAACCTCGCAAAACAGGTTAATTTGAGTGCAAGCCCGTGTCTTGATCGTGTAAAACGATTAGAGCAAGAAGGCTATATCGAAGGCTACTACGCTAAGCTTAGCGAAGCAAAGCTTAATCAAAGCTTAGTAGCACATGTTCAAGTGTCGCTTGTTGCTTCAAATACAGCAGTATTTAAGGTATTTAGAGAGCATATATTAAGAATACAACAAGTCGTTGAATGCGACATGGTGGCAGGCGGTTATGATTATTTATTAAAAATCCGCGTGTCTAATATGGAAGAATATAGACAAGTTCTTGGCGACTTAGTCGATATTCCCGGCGTGGGCACTCATCATACTTATATGGTGATCGAAAAGATTAAAAAAGACGAAGGGCTGCTAATCGACATTTAAGCTTTTCTCAAGTAATAAAAAACCGCAATTGCGGTTTTTTATTTTAGTAGATAAAGGCTATACCAAATAGTTAGTACATCACCTTATACATAATTTATTACGACCTTCCGACTTCGCTCTATATAAAGCCGTATCAGCCGCGCATATTAATGCCTCAGATGTTCTGTATTGATTATCGTATTCACACGCTAAACCCTGGCTTACACTTATCTTTACATTCGCTGGCAAACCAATATCTCTAAAATTAATGTTGAGTATTTTTTCTTGAATACGTTTTGCGATCATTTCTGCATTTGAGACATGTGAGCGGGGTAATACAACAGCAAACTCCTCACCACCATAGCGTGCTACTAAACTATCTTTTGAGGGGAGGCAGTCTTCAATTGTTTGAGCTACTTTTTGCAAACATTTATCACCCTTTACATGACCAAAATTATCATTAAACAGTTTAAAAAAATCAATATCGATCAAGATAAAACTCAAAGGCTGTTTGTCTACTATGCATTCTTGCCAATTTTTAATAATCGCCTTTTCTAAAGTGCAGCGATTAGCGACGCCTGTAAGGTGATCTATTTTGGCTATGTTTTCGAGTACTTTATACTTTTTAACATGCCTAGAAATATCATGCATAATACAAATAAATAGAGGGATATTGTTTGTAGTTGATGCGGGTATACAAGAAATTGAGAGCTCTATATCTAAACAGTTACCATTGTTTTTTATTATTTTAACTTCTTTCGGGCCATGATTGAGTGGTGTTTGATAGTTGTTTTTCCAACTTTCAAACATGTATTGATAGTCATCGCGATACTGTTCTTGTAAACAATCTTGCCATTTTTTACCTATTAATGAGTCAGACGTAACATTAAAAAAACGAGCTGCAACGGGATTTACTGATTCAAACACTCCATCTGCATTAACAATAAAAATAGCATCGGCCATGACATTAGTGACATTAATAATTGCGCTTATTTTTTCATTGTTAACGGTATTAGAAATGCTGCTGATTAATGCAGATACAGCGTTGTCGGTGTTGTTTGCTCTGCTATTTTCATTATTGTTAGACATGGTGTTGCTCATTTTTATTGTTAATGAAACTTTATGTCTAGCAGTTTATTTAATTTATGTTTTTTAAACCTTTCGGTAACCTTCTTTTTTAATTTGTTGATTTTATTTGTTTTTATTGAAGTGTGTCAGTGCTTAGCTAAAAGGTAGTTAGGTTATAAATAAATTGCACTGGGGAAATTATGCTTGTGCAATTTAAAATCAATAATTAATTTTTGTCTTTATTTATAACTTGTGGGTCAGGGCTTGAATAAGGTTTATCATTACACTCAACGTTAAATATTAAACATGCAGTGCCTGAGTTTTTTGCTGTATCGGTGACGGTGATTGCTTGGCGGTTATCACTAAGTTCATAACTGAAATCTTGGGCACATGTTCCGATTTTATTAGTAATTGTAGCCCCCGTGAAAAAAAAGCCTAGCCCAACTGTTACAGGAGTTAAAGTGTAAGTACCTGCAGTTTCGGCTCTTACTGTACCGCCGCCGTCAACGGCTTTACCATTTTCTGTATAGCTAAAAACGGCCTCTTTTTTATCGTTAAACTCAATATGTACTTGAAAATCGACTTTTTCTAAGGTGGTATTCATGTTATTTCCTTTGTATTTATAGTTTAAAGTCAGTAATGCCTAGTTTTATCAGGCTTGCTGTTATTGCTGGTATTTCGTTTGCTCGGTTTAAGCAGGTATATGCTTGTACCTGCGGGTACTTTACGTGAATACTTTGGTTTATTTTTACTGTTTGAGTAATAGCTTTAAGCGCATTTACGCAAAATTGCTCTCGCTGTTCGCTGGTCGAAGCTAATTTAGCTTTGAGCAGGTTTATATTTATGGGAGCTAAGTTATCTCTATTCTTCATTTTATTGGTTATGTAACGTTTATATTCGCCATCATTCTCAAGGGTTGTTAATAACTCTTGCGCTTTAAGAGGGAAGTTTCTGTCAATAAAATAGCGAGCCAGACTAATTTGTGTATTAATAGAATTGATACTATTAAAACCTTGTGATTTTAAGAAGCTAATAATTTTTCCTATTCTTGAATCTACTTTTTTGTCATAAGACAACATTATTAATTGCGCTAAAGAGCGATAATACATATGTTGAAATTCATTATTTTCTGGATCTTGCTTTAAAGCCTCATTTATATTTTCATTCGCAAAGCGAGCTTTTAAATAGGCCATTTTTTTATCAGGTAAATAGCTTAGTAAATAGCCTTGTTGCATATATATATTTGCTGACATATAAAAAAGACTCGCGTCATCAGGGTAGTGATTAGCCACCTTTTTGACCACAGCAACTGCATTGTCCAATATATACACTGCAGTGTTGAAGTTACCAAGCATACCTTCAGTTTTTGCAAGCCAACTAAGGGTATCTGCTTTATCACGCAATAAGTTTTTATTGTTGGGCTTTAGCACAAGCGCTTCGTTTTTAAGAGTAAGTGATTCGGTAAAGCTCTGTTTTGCCGCTTTATAATTAAATTGTTTTAAATACAAAGATCCCAGCGAATTATGTGAATACGACAACTCCATAATGGAATTAAAATCATTCGCTGCTAATGAATACATGGTTTCGCTATACATATGGTACTTTTTAAATAATGGCTCAGTGGCAGCGTAATCACTTTTATCATAATGAAGCTGGCCTAACCAAAAGGCATTGGCACCCGCAAGCGTTAGTAATTCTATATTGTTAGGCTGTATTTTTAATAATGCCTCAAGGCGGGTGCGGGCGTTTTCAAAGGCGGTAAAGGCTTCATCGGTTTTACCCCGTGAATAAGCTACTTCACCCATTGCTTCGAGGGTTTGTGCGTACTGGAAACGGTTGTTAAATTGTGCTTTATCATCGCTAAAGCTAAAGAGTGAACCTGATTCGTCTGTTTGATTTGTAAAATATTCAAGTGCTTTATTACTAATACCATCAAGTAAGTCCATACGCTTTACGCTACGCAGTTTGTCGGCAAAGTCACCCACCATAAACCCCAGTAAGCTTTCGGCCTCAAGCTGTTTTTTTTGCGCATGTTGCTGGGCCTTAAAACTAGTAAAGCTCATTAATAACGCGGTGAATGTAAGTAAGCACAATAAAGCAACGGTCACTCGTTTTACTCTTATTTTTGCTTTTGTTTTTTTAATAGAGCTTTTGATAAGAGCGTGCTCGTTATCATCTAATTTAAACAGTTTGTCGTTAAGTAATAGCTGCGCTTCTTGTAGCGGTTTACCTGGCGCTAGGAGGTAGGCACTACTTTTACCTTCATCTATCCAATTTTGCGCTTGGTGTTGTAAGCGGCTTTTTATTGCTAAGGCATCTTTATGGTCATTAATCCATCGTTTTGCGCGCGGCCATTGACGTAATAATGCCTCGTGAGCAAGGCTAAAACAGGCTTCTTGATTTTGTAAATGCGATACAAATAAACGGCTATCGACCATGGCTTGCACAAGCTCTTTTTGGCTTGTGTTCGTTAATGTTTGCCAGCGGGCAGCGCGGCTCGTAATGGTTTTACCATCTGGATTTAAAGTGATCAGCTGTGATAATACGCTTTTTAGTTGCTGTTGTTGCTCGTTGCTGAGGTCAATAAATATATCTTCTGCTTTTTTGCCTATGGCTCCCTCAATACCCCCGAGTTTTGTGTAAACACTGTGCAGTAGCTCGTTATTATCACTGCGCTGTAAGTACAGCTCTTGCAATGTGTATTGCAGCATGGGCAGTGCGTCAGGGTTATTGGCTGTATCGGCGCACAATATTTCATCCAGTGGTGTTTGGGTTTGTGGGTCATTGGAGAACGTTAAATTAGCGGTTAGCGCTGGCAGGCGAATAATTTGTTGAAGCTCTTGGCGATTTGGCGGTGTTAAATCGTAGTGCGCGCCATGAGCTTTGCCTGCCATTAGACTTGGTTGTTCAACCACTAAAGGGTAAAAGTCGTTACGACACGCACTAAATACAATCACAGTTTTAGAGGTTGCTAAGCGCTCAATAACTGATAAAAAATGGCTGCGTGTTTCGCTACTAAATAAAGGAGAAGAAAGCAGTACTTCTAAGCGGTCAATAAATAAAAATAACTGTGGTGTTTTAAGTTGTGTAGAGGCTTTGCTAAGTGCAATTTGTATGGCGTTGATTACGCCATCGATTGCCAATTCTAGTTGCTCTGCCAGTGTTTGCGCGCTTAATCCTTCAAATACAGGAAGGCCATTTATATCCCAATCAAGCAATGCAGAAGCTAAATCTAAAAAAAGTCTATTTTTATGAACATCTGCAAAGTCGAGTTGGCTATAAGAAATAACCCCAATGCCGTTATAGCCTCGCTCATCTAGCAGTTTTGGTAAAATCCCAGCATTAACAAGCGAAGATTTACCCGTACCGCTAGGGCCAAGTATTAAGCAAAAAGCACGACCAAATTTAACTTGGCTCGATATTCTATTGAGTAACGTTTCTATAGATTGATTGCGGCCAAAAAATAGGTGTGTATCGCTTGGGTTGTAGGCGCTTAATCCTAAAAAAGGAGAGCCACCTTGCCATGTGTTTTCACTTTTTTTTATATCTTCAGCCAGAGGAAACTCAAGTTTTGCAATAACGCGGTAACCACGTTTGCGAATAGTTTCTATGTAGGTGGGTTCACTTGCTTTATCACCGAGGGCTTTTCGTAACTGGGTAATTGTTTTATGCAGCGGGTTATCGCCTACCTCAACATTTTTCCAGCATTGATCTAATAGCTCGTCAGTAGTAACAATTTCGCCTTTTTGGAAGCAAAGATGAACTAACACATCCATGGCTTTTGGTTCTAACTGTTTATTTTTTTCTGCACGCTGAAGAGTATTTGACTGGGGATTGACTTGCCAATCACCTAAATAAAAAGGGCTGCGATTCATAATGGCTCATTATTGTTATTATGTAATTAAAGCGAGTGATTAGCCGACTTTTTTAACCAAGTCTTTATATTACAGATAAAATAACAAACAGATAAGGAGTTTTTACGCAGTAAAAGAAGTTTATTGATGTGGGTAATTCAATATTGAATTACCCACTGGATTTTATGACTATATATCGCTTTTATTTATAGTAATGACGCGTTGAGGGAATGGGATTTCAATATCAGCGTTATTAATTGCTTTATAAACACCGCCATTAATAGCCAGCTTGGTTTCGATAATTTTAGTAGTAGGTACCCAATATCGGTAGCTTATTGTAACACCGCTATCGGCAAAGCGTTCAATACCCACTTGTGATAACGGATTTTGTGCGACTAATTCGTGTGCTTTAAGTACGTCTTCAATAAGGCTAATCGCGTTATCAGAGCAAGCACTATAGGCTATATCTATTTCACCTTTGACCAATGAGTAACTAAATGAGTTATGAAGTATTTCACCTACTATGTGCTTATTTGGAATGGTGATTTCTACTTTTTCTTCATTGATTAAAATAGTGTAGCCAAGCTCAATTGTTTTAACTTGGCCGCTTACATTTTTAACTTCAATAGTATCACCAACAACAAAAGGTCGAGTGGCTATAATGGCAAGGCCCGCACCATAGTTAGAGAGCATTCCTTGCAGCGCTAAACCAGCACCTAAAGATGCAGCACCAATGGCTGCTACAAATGGCGTAACGCTGATACCTATTTTGCCAAGTGCAATAATTATAACCATTACAATTAGCAGTACTTTTACCACGCTACTGACAAAGTTAGTGAGCGTAATGTCAACGTTATGACGGGTCATTAAGGCTGCTACAAATTTGGCAAGCTTTTGTGCTATCCACAAACCAATGAGGACGATAAAAATAGCGCCAACAATTTGCATACTGTAGGTAACCATATACTCAGTAAGCATGGTGTAATATTTTTCAAACTGTTCGATTTCAGAACTGATCATAAAGCGCTCTATGTTAGGGCTATGTTGTATTTTTTCAACTATAGCAAAATGTTGACTAAAAATGGATATAACAGCGGCACTATAATCGCTGTTAATAAAGCACTTAGCGCCATTGCAACTGAGGAGTAAGCGCCTACTTTTGGATGCTCAGCAATAGCAGCAGCAGTCCCAATTGCATGACAAGCTGTGCCCATTGCAACACCTTGAGATTCGTGATTAAAAATATTAATGAGTTTAAAAAGCATAAAGCCAAATAAAGCGCCTAGTAAACCAATAAAAATAACTAAAGCCGCAGCAAGAGAGCTAATTCCCCCTAATGAATCAGTGACAATTAAAGATATTGGGGTTGTGACACTGAGTGCGGCAACAGATGCACTTAGCTGCGCAGGCGCATTAAATAATATGCTTAGCAAAAATGCCACAACGGTTGCGTTAACAATACCTAAGCTACATGTTGCGACTATGAGTAATAGGTTTTTTCGTACGTGTGTAAACTGCTGATATAAAGGAAGTGCTAAAGCTACAATCGCGGGCTCTAATAACCAGCTTAGTAATTTGCTGTGCGAGGCAAATTGCGTATAAGGCAGATTTAGGTTAATTAGTAATAAAGCGATAATACTAATACTTAAAAATACGGGGTTAGTGAGCGATTTAAATACGCTGTTTTTTATACTTTGGTTTACGGCCCTTAGTGCTAAAAACAATACAATAATAAAAGGAATACTTAGCCACCATAAATTAGGCTGTAGCTCTGAAATAGCGGAAAAAGTAAAATCAGTCATTATTTTCTCTTCCCTTAAAGTTCGCAATTACACTGCTAACAAGCAACAAGGTAGTTATAGGGACTAGCACCACAACTGAGGCTAAAAATGCCCAGTGCGATTTTATAAGGCCGAGATGTTCAATAAATCCCACACCCGCAGGAATGAAAAAGATAGGCATAATATTTAAAATAGGGGAGGCGCATGGTTTTACATGTTGCTCTTTTACAATACCCGATAAGAGTAAAACTAATAAAATAACCATAGCAAGTAACGGTGCAGGAAAGCTTCCACCAATAAAGTGCATAATGAGTTTAGCGCAGGCTAAACAGAGTAAAATAATAGCGCTACTGAGCAGATATTTCATCAAAGTGGCTCACAGAAAAGATAAGAGCTTAACTTTAACAAATCAAACTCTTTTATGCATTGTGCAATAGTCTACCAGTGCTTTGTATTTGCGTAGGTTGTATCTGCTTTTCCTTTTGCTTTAGCAATTGCTTTTTTAGTGTTTGGGTTTAGCAATAAGCGAATTTGGCTGAAGGTTTCTTTAGCGAGTATTTTTCGTTGGTTTGGTTTATAGCTAAGTTGTGTAACACGTTTAATAGCAGCAAGCGTATCGGGTGAGCGCTCAAGTAATGTATTGAGCATGTTTTGCGTGGCTTGCTGAGTATCATCGGTAAGCTGAGTAACCAAACCTAGCTCATTTGCTTGGTGTGCTGTGATTGGGTTTGCGTGGCTCGCAAGCCAAAGTGCTTGGTCACGCTTAACTAAACCGCTCATCATTACATTCGCTCCCATATCGGGGCACAATCCCCAACGCGCTTCCATAATGGCAAGTTTGGCATCAATATGAACAACCCTGTAATCTGCCCCCAAAGCTATTTGCAAACCACCCCCTAAACAGTTGCCATCAATTTGTGCAATAACGGGCACACTCAGTGACTGCCAGCCTAATACTACTTTTTGCGCTAAATTTTGATTGCCAGGTAACCATTTAAGCAATAATTTCACTATGTTCATTGGTGTAGCCATTACTGCAGATATATCAAGGCCTGCACAAAAATGCTCGCCATCGCCTTTGATTACCACAGCACGAATACTGCGATCTCTTTTTATATTTTTAATGACTTTGTTTAGCTCTACAAACATTTCAAAGCTTAATGCATTTTGTTTTTTTGCTCTGCTAAGCGTGACGGTTGCAATGCCATTTTGTTTTTCTAGTTTTATCATTACACACTCCTCTGACCTGTTGCTTGAGCTTATGTTGTTATAGGAATTAAGTAAAGTGACGGTATTTTTTAAATAAATGGAATTTATTGCTAAAGCCGTAGTCTTAAAGGATTGGTTTTAGATGAGAAAAAGCTAAACAATTCGAACCTAAGATAATAAAAATATTTTACGTTGTTATTTTAACTAAAATAATAAAAGTAATCTTTATATTCAATAGGTTAGGTAAGTTGTTATTTATCGTTTTAGTTGTATGATGAATAAAGCATGACTCGGTTACAAAAAAGTCAGTGTTTTACGCTTTTTTTTATCAAAATGATGATGAGATTTGATAATATAGCGCAACTTAAAAGCTTAAGGTTAAGCACATATGTCGGGTCCACGTTTATATACGGTAGAAGAAGCTACTCACCAAGCTTATGATATTTTTTTAGAGTTAGCGCCAAATAACTTGAGTGAAAAAGATGTTGAAGACTTTAATGAGTTTAGAGAAGACCTAGGCTTTATTGAAGAAGACGAGCCAGATGACCAGTGGCAAGACTTTGTAGCCCTTGAAATAGAGCCAGAGCACTTTATTCAGGTGTTGGTTGGTTTAGAATTTGAAAATGATGATGTTTTGTTTGCTAAAATTTTGATTAGTCGTGATAAAGATGCTCCGTTTTGTCATATTTTATGGAAAGAAACTGAATAAGCAATACTGCTTATTTTTATAATTGTGTGCAGAGAGAGTATTGTGCGTAAGTATTTATTTTTAATTTTTTTAATAATTAGCTGCCCAAGTTGGGCCGTTGATCCATTTGAAGATTTTCATGAATATGGCAAGCTCTCTGATGAAGAAATTCATGAGTTACACAAAGGTGACATGTTCTACGGTGATACTGAATTTGGCTTTATTCTAAGTAAAGGTAACACCAATTCGACCAGTTTTAAGCTCAAAGGTAATTTATACCAAGACTTTGAAAAGTGGCGTAACCAATTTAAAATAGACTCTCTTTATAAGCGTGATGAGAACGATGAAAGCGGTGGCACTGATGTTACAGCTAATCGTGTTTTTGTATCAGCGCAAGGTAACTATAAAGTAGGTGTTAAAAACTCCTCATTTTTTATTTACGGTGATTACGAAGAAGATGAGTTTAGTGGACTTGATTTTAAAAGTACGGTGGCGACAGGCTATGGTGCGCGTGTATATCAAGGCTCTAAAAACAAAGTAGATATTGATATAGGACCTGGCTTATACCGTTCAGTAGCCGATGAAGATTCGGATGTGAGCGAAGATGAAATTAATAAAACTGGTTATTTAGTACGTGTTGCAATGCAGTGGGAACGTTTGGTTTCTAAGCGTACTCGTTTTAATCAAGATGTGAGTATAGAGCAGTCGCTTTCAGGTCTTAATTCTCGCTTAAAATCGGAAACCGCACTGATAAGCCAAGTGATTGGTGCGGTATCACTCAAATTTACCTACATGTATCGTTATAATTCAAAACCCGAAGATGATAAACTCAAGTTTGACTCAGAGCTGAGTGCTACATTGGTATACAGCTTTTAAGTATTTATTTAATTTAGAGAATATTATGTATCAGCATAAACAGTATGCGGTGTTTATCTTTTTTGTATTAGCGTGGATAGGCGGTTTTGTAGCGCTTGCATGGAACTTGTTAGGCGCTGATGGTCCTTTAATGATATTTGCTGGGATTTTAGTGCTGGTGGGCTTTTTGTTCCATGGTCTAACAGTAAAAGTAGATGATAAAAAAATTAGCTGGGCGTTTGGCCCAGGCGTTGCAGGGCAAAGCATTGAGCTTGGCGAAGTAGTAGAAGCTAAGGCAGTTCAAAACTCTTACAGACACGGTATTGGTATGCGAATTACTCACGATGGTTGGGTGTATACAGTATCTGGCTTTAGTGCAATACAGCTAACGCTTAAAGATGGCACTTTGTATCGAGTTGGCACAAACGATCAAAAAGGTTTACTAGCCGCTCTAAAAGAAAAGAATGTATCAATCGCGCTGCCTAGTAAGGCAAAAACTGAAACGGTTAAGCGCAACAATATGATATAAAAAAAGCGCCCTAGGCGCTTTTTTTCTTGGTTTAACAGTATATTAGTGGTCGTGACCACATCCACCTTCACCATGTACATGACCATGAGTGAGTTCTTCTTCGGTTGCATCACGTACTTCTAGTATCTCTACATCAAAGTTAAGTGTTATGCCTGCAAGTGGGTTATTACCATCTACAATAACTTCTTCATCTTGGATATCGATGATCATTACTGATTGGTCACCATCATCTGTTGATGCACGAAATTGCATGCCGACTTCAATTTCCATACCTTCAAACATCGACTTAGGTACAGCTTGCATTAGGTTATCGTGGCGTTCGCCATAACCTTCATCAGGTTCAACTTTTACGCTAAGTGTGTCGCCTGGTTGCTTGCCTTGCAAAGCATTTTCTAGGCCTGAAATTAAGTAGCCTGTGCCAATGATAAAGTGTAGTGGCTCACCACCGAACGAATTATCAATGCTATTGCCATCATTATCCATTACCGAATAATGCATTTTTACCACTTTGTTTGCCGCAACGATCATAGTCATTCCTATTTATTCATCTTCAAGAGAGTAGGGTAGAGGCAGAATGCTTAGCTCCACCTGAGGTGTGTGTTTTGCACGAAGTACCTGAGTTACATCAGTATCGTTTGGCAACACAACGAGGCCTGTTAATTTATTTGTTTGTTCATTAAAACTTTGTGCAATTAGTTTACCCGCACGGCGCCAATTTTCGCCTAATTGGGTTTCTAAATCGGGCTCTGAAAGTATCCCTTCGCTTTGACCTGAGACTATATACATTGCACGCTTATTTTTACCTAGGTACTTCATGCGAGCCACAGTTTCTTGACCGGTATAACACCCTTTTTTAAAGCTTATACCGCCAATAGCATGTAGGTTTACCATTTGAGGAACATACTCGCCAATTGCATCTGCACTTAACTGAGGTTCACCTGCAAGCATAGATGCTTGTTGCCAAGGAGCTTCGTTATCAAGTGTAGATACGTCATCAGGCATACTAAACTGGCTATCGACCATTAATAAAACACGGTTATCAGCTAATTTTAGTGCTTTACCGCTTTCAAAGTCACACGCGCTCGCATCACCTTCAAAGTTAATATCAAGTTGTGCGAGTACACCCGATAAATCATCACCAATGAGACCAATTAATCGCTTTGAACATGCACTAATGTCAACTTTTGCAAATACGGCATACTTTTTTAGCTCAGCTAACGATTTTTCTACTTCGTTTTCGCTGCCTGTAAGGTAGTAGCTGTCTTGATAAGTAAATAATTTAAATACGCCCCAAAGTTTACCTTTAGCGCTGCAATGGCCAGCCCACAAATAATTACTGCTGGTTAATTTATTTAGATCTTGAGTGATTTGCCCGTGTAAATAAGATAATTTATCAGCACCGCAGAGGCTAATAAGTTGATGAGATAACGGACATGCATAAACGCTCGACATAAAAACCTTCTTTGCAATATAAATGAAGTGACATAATAACGCAGTTGTTACGTATGGTACAGACAAGCGCTTATTCGTGCGGGTTTATTCTTTAATGAGAGATTAATAGCTGCTAAATAGGCTTGTGTTTGTTAAACTCGAGTCAATTAAGTATGAGGTTTAAAATGGTTGAAATTCATAGTAAAGCACGTATTCGTTGGGCTTGCCGTCGTGGCATGTTAGAGCTTGATGTTTTGTTTATGCCGTTTGTTGAAGAAGCATACGACTCTTTAAGCGCAGAGCAACAGGCTATTTTTCAGCGTTTGCTAACAGAAGAAGACCCTGACTTATTTGCATGGTTTATGGGTCATCAAGAATGTAAAGATGAGCAGTTAAACGGTATGGTTTCGCTGATCTTAGACCGAGTTCGTGTATAGGTTTACAGTTACTAATAATAACGCTGACCACAAACCTATTGTGGTCTTTTTTTGCATGCTCATTTTAATATTATGTTTATTTTTAGATTCGCTACTAGCTATGCTTTTTTGTTTGATAATTAATATATTAGCTGGCTTTTTAGTGTGGCAAAAAGTGTTGGCAATTCATCCAAATCACGGCGTTATAATACTAGAACCCAAGCTATTTAGGTTTGAGGGTGAGGGTTTGAAAATTCAGGGTGAAATTAGTAAAAAAAGCCGTTTTTATGGCAATAATATATGGCTACATATTAAAGGTTTTAGTAACAACCATTGGCTTATAATTTCAGCCAATGGTGTTAATGAACAAAGCTATGCGCGTCTAAAACGTGCTACTTTAAGCGCGATTAATTGCGTTTTGGAGTCAAAATAGTCGGTGTTGGATTTTCATTTTGTTCAGGGTAATCAATAGTATAATGCAGGCCTCTGCTTTCTTTTCGTTCCATTGCACTTCTAATAATGAGTTCTGACACTTGTACTAAGTTACGAAGCTCAAGCAAGTTATTACTTACTCTAAAGTTTGCATAATAATCGTGTATTTCTTGCTGCAGCAACTCAACCCTATGCAGTGCACGTTCTAAGCGTTTAGTAGAGCGTACAATACCTACATAATCCCACATAAATAAACGTAGTTCATGCCAGTTATGGGTAATAACAATTTCTTCATCAGAGTTACTAACACGGCTTTCATCCCAATGAGGTAGAGCCATTGGCTCTGGTGCATGTTCAATTTTACTTAAAATATCTTTAGCTGCAGCGTGGGCAAATACAATACATTCTAATAATGAATTACTTGCCATACGGTTTGCACCATGTAGGCCTGTGTAAGCGACTTCGCCAACAGCATACAAGTTATCGAGATCTGTTTTACCGTTAAAGTCGGTCATTACGCCACCACAAGTGTAATGCGCAGCAGGTACAACTGGGATTGCTTCTTTTGTTATATCAAGCCCTACACTTAGGCATTTTGCGTAAATAGTAGGAAAGTGCTCAATAATAAAGTCTTTATCTTTGTGGCTAATATCTAAATAAACACAATTAGCACCTAAACGCTTCATTTCAAAATCGATTGCGCGTGCCACTATATCGCGTGGAGCAAGTTCTTCACGACTGTCAAAATCTTTCATAAAACGAGTGCCATCAGGTCGTTTTAAATAAGCCCCTTCACCGCGCATAGCTTCTGTAATTAAAAAGTTTTGTAGCTCTGGATGATAAAGGCTCGTTGGATGAAATTGATTAAATTCCATATTGGCAACTTTACAGCCTGCGCGCCATGCCATTGCAATGCCATCACCACTTGATACATCTGGATTAGATGTATACAAATACACTTTGCTTGCGCCACCAGTAGCAAGAGCAACAAATTTAGCTGAAATGGTTTCTACCTTTTTAGCTTTTTTGTTCCACACATACATACCTTCAATGTGTGAGCCTGTTTTTCCGGCGCTTTTATCTGTGATTAAATCAATAGCATTGTATTGCTCTAAGAGCGTTATATTCTTATGAATTTTAACTTGGCTAATAAGCGTGGTTTGCACAGCTTTGCCAGTAGCATCGGCTGCATGCAAAATACGACGATGGCTGTGACCGCCTTCACGTGTTAAATGAAAACGCTCTTTTCCTTTGCTATCAAACTCCATATCAAAGGGAACACCTTGGTCGATTAACCACTGTAGGCAATCGTGAGCATTGCTGGCAGTATAATGAACAGCGTCTCTGTCGCATAAACCGCCGCCCGCATCGAGTGTATCTTCAACATGAGATTCTATGCTGTCGTTTTGTTTATCAAATACAGCTGCTATACCACCTTGAGCATATAAAGTAGAACCTTCTGTAAGCGCTCCTTTACTGATCACGGTAACGTTACAATAATTAGCTAGAGATAATGCAAGTGATAAGCCTGCTGCGCCGCTACCTATAATAGCGACATCTGCAATGTGATGTTTATTTTGGTTCATGTCAGAGGTACTTTGCGGTTACAATGCTCGTATAGAGCAATATTTGTTTTTAATATCTGTAGTTGTACCATATTTGTCATACTACTACGTAGTGATTTTAAAGGCTTAGCGCCGTTATTTATCATCTATTTTATAAAAAAATAATATTAAGCAGAACTTTTTATTCATAAAGAGGTCAGAGTATTTGTGAACAATGACGACAATATGAATAACAAGCAAAAATCAGACATAGGAGTACCGGCTCGAATGAGCGAGCAGGAATTAGATTTAGTGCTAGTAAAAAGGGTCCAGCAAGGAGATAAAAACGCCTTCAACCTATTAGTAAAGAAGTATCAAAACAAAATTGCAGGTTTGATCTCACGTTATGTATCAAACCAAGGCGATATTGCTGATGTAGCACAAGAGGCTTTTATTAAAGCTTACCGTGCACTTCCTAACTTTAGAGGTGACAGCGCCTTTTACACGTGGTTATACCGTATTGCCGTTAATTGTGCTAAAAATTACTTAGTAGCCCAGGGGCGTAAGCCGCCAGCAAATGATATAGACGCTGAAGATGCCGAGTTTTATGATTGTGCAGATTCAATGCGATCTAATGCATCTCCTGAAAACCTACTTTTAAGCGAAGAAGTACGCGCTGTTATTTTTAATACGATTGATAGTTTGCCTGAAGATCTTAAAACCGCAATCACCCTTAGAGAAATCGAAGGGATGAGCTATGAAGAAATAGCAGTGGTAATGGATTGCCCGGTCGGGACTGTGCGTTCGCGTATATTTCGTGCCCGTGAAGCAATAGATAACAAATTAAACCCATTAATAGGCGAGTATTAGTATGACAAAAGCACACCTTAACAAGTTAGATAACGAAGCGTTATCGGCATTACTTGATGGCGAGCAACATCTGACTGATGCAAAAATTGCAGAGCAAGATGTAACTACGTTTGGCCGTTATGCGTTAATTGGTGATGCGATGCGTGCTCAAAAAAATAATAACGACATACATATTGATATTAGCGATCGCGTTGCATTAGCACTTGAAAGCGAGCCTGTTTATGCTGACTTTAGTCAGTCAAAAACACAGCCTCAAGCAATCACTGAGACGGTACAAGATAATAAAGTAGTGGCTTTTAATTGGCGCAAGCCAGTTGCTCAACTAGCAATTGCAGCCAGTGTGGCAATGTTTGCTATTGTGGGCGTTAATACGCTTCCTCAAAGTAACAACGAGCAACAAAGCGAAATTCCATTACTACAAACCACACCGCTGACAGGTATGGCGTCGCCAGTAAGTTACTCATCTGAGCCTGCGCTTGAAAATGCAGAGCAAGGTTTACGTGAATTACAGCAACAACGTATTGGTGCATTAGTTCTTGAGCATCAACGCCAAGCACGAGTTGCGAATTCTTTAGAAACAGCGCAAACTAATACCAAAGCGTCTGAGGAAAAAAACTAATTAAATGAAAGTAATCACTTTTGTTCTGTCGTTGGTAGTAAGCTTTAATGCATTTGCCAACGACACAAATCCTGCCAAAGATTTATTACTAAAAATGGCTAATGCCGTTCACACCCGTAATTTTGACGCTTCGTTTGTGGTTGTCAAAGGTAAAACAATGGAACCCTACCGATGGGTGCATGCTTTACAAGGTGATACAGAACTTGAGCATTTAAGTTTACTTAATGGTGCTGGGCTTGAAATGGTCCGTATTGACAACCAAGTTACTTATTTTGAACCTCAGTCAGAACCATACTCCCTAAAAACAGATTCAATAGCGGGTCCAATCCCTGAAGTGCTTTTTAAAGACATAGATCGCTTAAGCGCGCACTATGATTTTGTACTAGGCGGGAAAGGTCGTATTGCAGGGCGTGCTGCACAACTAGTTCGCATAGAATCTAAAGACGAGTATAAATATAATTATTGGATTTGGCTGGATATGGAATCGTCGTTATTACTAAAAGCCGCGTACGTTAACCATGAAGGTGAGGCCTTAGAGCAGTTACAGCTTACTCACATTAGTGTGACAGAGCAGCCAGCAGGTATGTTACTTGAAGTGCTCAATCGAAACTTTCCAACGCCTTTACCAAACGATGCACTTATAAACGAAGACAGTACAGCTACTAACTGGCAAATTAGTTGGTTACCGGATGGCTTTGAATTACTAAAATCAGACAGACATAAGCTCGATTTAAATAACGAATTAACAGACTATTACTTGTTCTCTGATGGTTTTGTTGAAATTTCGGTATTTATTCAGCGTCCATTACCGGGTAAGCGTTTAAGTGGTGCACTAACCTCTGGTGCAACGACAGTATATGTGCATAATGGCGGTAATTTTGATGTATCGGTTGTTGGTAATGTACCGAGTATGACCGCAAAAGCGATTGCTGAGTCAGTTACCCGCGCATTATAAACGATTCGTAAGGATTGTTATGATTGAACAAACCCTCACTGTTGTGGCCCTCGATGGCCACATTGCTCATTTAGAAGCACAACAAAAACAAGCTTGTGAAGGCTGCAATGGTCGTTGCGGCTCACAAGTGTTTGGTAAGCTGTTTGGCACTGCAAAAAAAACCTTCCCTTATAAATTTGAATCCTCTGTTGAAGTAGGACAAAAGGTAACCTTGTCACTTGATGATAGTCACGTCGTTAAGCATGCATTTGCGGTATACATGCTACCACTGCTTTTAACTCTGGTTTTTGCACTGATTGCAGCGCAATTATTTATGGCTTGTGAAGGTTGGCAAATTTTAGCTGCAGCTTTAGGTGGTGTTACTGGTTTCTTTATAGCTAAAACTCGCGTGAAATCGCTAAAGCACGATATAAAAGTTATAAAAATTCACCCAATTAGTATCCCTTTAACTCAAATAGATGGTGATTGACGCCAATTAAATGTAAAATTGCCGTTTTATACCAAAGTAACTTGGAAATACAGGGAATAGTGGTTTTTTAAATTATTTTATCTAGCTGAATTATGTAAGTTAAATAAATTTAACTTATTGTTATTCAATAAATAAAATGGTTTTAATCAATATTAAAAAGCATTCGTGATGTTTGTAATTTACAAACTGAGCTTATGGCATCCTACAGCAAGTATTTTCAAGTCACTTAGGTATTCATATTTAGTCCATTAAAATAGAAGTATAGAATCCAGTTTATGAAGCATATCCGTAATTTTTCGATCATCGCCCATATTGACCATGGTAAATCGACCCTTTCAGATCGTTTGATCCAAGTTTGTGGCGGTTTAACCGACCGTGAAATGCAAAAACAAGTTTTGGATTCAATGGATATTGAGCGCGAACGTGGTATTACCATTAAAGCGCAAAGTGTAACGTTGAATTACAAAGCGAACGATGGCGAAACTTATCAACTTAATTTCATTGATACTCCAGGACACGTTGATTTTACATATGAAGTATCGCGTTCTTTAGCTGCATGTGAAGGTGCACTACTCGTTGTTGATGCAGGCCAAGGCGTTGAAGCACAAACATTAGCTAACTGTTACACCGCTATTGAAATGGAATTAGAAGTAATTCCAGTACTTAATAAAATCGATTTACCGCAAGCGGATCCTTTGCGCGTTGCAGAAGAAATTGAAGAAATTATTGGTATTGATGCCCTTGATGCAGTGCAATGTAGCGCTAAAACGGGTGTAGGTATTGCCGAAGTTCTTGAAATGATTGTTAGAGATGTTCCGCCGCCAGTAGGCGATACAGATGGACCTCTACAAGCACTTATTATCGATTCTTGGTTTGACCCATACCAAGGCGTTGTATCATTAGTGCGTATTAAGCACGGTGAATTACGCACTGGCGACAAAATAAAAATAATGTCGAATGAGCATATACATACTGCCGACCAAGTGGGTGTGTTTACACCTAAGCAAACTAACACCGGTATTTTAAGAACAGGTGAAGTAGGGTTTGTTATTGCTGGCATCAAAGAGATACATGGTGCGCCAGTAGGCGATACTATAACTCATCAAAAAAATGCGGCTCCACTTCGTTTACCTGGTTTTCAAAAAATTAAGCCTCAGGTTTATGCAGGTATGTTCCCAATTGCATCAGATGAGTATGAATCATTCCGTGATGCGCTTAATAAATTAAGCTTAAACGATGCGTCGTTATTCTTTGAACCAGAGAATTCAACTGCATTAGGTTTTGGTTTCCGCTGTGGCTTTTTAGGTATGCTACACATGGAAATCATTCAAGAGCGTTTAGAGCGTGAATACGATATTGATTTAATTACAACGGCACCTACGGTAATCTATGAGATAGTTACTAAAGAAGGTACATTCCAGATTGATAACCCGTCTGATTTACCTGCAGTAAACGATATTTTAGAAATACGTGAGCCGATTGTTGAAGCTAATATTTTGGTACCACAAGAATACTTAGGTAATGTTATTACTTTGTGTATTGAAAAACGCGGTAGCCAAACAAAAATGACCTATCACGGAAAGCAAGTAGCTGTTACGTACGAGCTACCTATGGCTGAAGTGGTAATGGACTTTTTTGATAAATTAAAATCAACAAGCCGTGGTTTTGCATCGCTTGATTATAACTTTAAACACTTTCAAACATCAGATATGGTGCGTGTTGATATTTTAATCAATAGTGAGCGTGTTGACGCACTTGCGATTATTGTTCACAGAGACGGTGCACAGTCTCGTGGTCGTCAATTAGCTGATGCATTAAAAGAGCTTATTCCTCGTCAAATGTTTGATATTGCGATTCAAGCAGCGATTGGACAACACGTTATTGCACGTACTACGGTAAAACAGTTACGTAAAAACGTAATTGCTAAGTGTTACGGTGGCGATGTGAGTCGTAAGAAAAAGCTACTTAAAAAGCAAAAAGATGGTAAAAAACGTATGAAGCAAGTAGGTAATGTAGAAGTGCCTCAAGAAGCGTTTTTAGCTATTTTAAAAGTTGGTAAATAAAAACAAAGGATTATAAATGGCTGGTTATTTTTCAGTTTTATTGGTGCTATTAACCTTAGGCTCAGGCTTAATATGGTTAATAGATCACTTAATGTATGCACCTAAAAGACAGGAGCGCTTAGCGATAGCGCAAACGTCTGCTGGAGCTCCGTTAGATGAAGAAACTGCGGCATTAATTGCACCAGAACCAGTACTAACAGAAACAGCAAAGTCGATTTTCCCGATGATTGCAGCAATTACTATTTTTAGATCATTTATTTTTGAACCGTTTCAAATTCCATCTGGTTCAATGATGCCTACACTGTTAGTGGGTGACTTTATTTTAGTACAAAAGTATTCATATGGAATAAAAGACCCAGTTTGGCGCACTCAGTTAGTTGATGTCGGTGAGCCTGAACGTGGTGATATTGTTGTTTTTAAATACCCTTTAGATGAAAGTGTTGACTATATTAAACGTACGATTGGTTTACCTGGCGATAAAATTGTTTATCGTGATAAACGTTTATATATTCAGCCAAACTGTAAAGAAGGCGAAACCCAACAGGGTGAGCTTTTATGTAATGAATTCAATAAAATTGATTTTAAACTAATTAATGATAACGAATTTAAACAAGGCCCAATGCCTCTAGCTCGTGTGAATGAAAATTTAACAACAGTTACGCATGATATATTAATCAACCCACAAGCGCCTGAAAGAAAAGGGCGTTACTATCAGCAACCGGGCACGCCTTCTGATGAATGGACTGTTCCTGCTGATCATTATTTTATGATGGGTGATAACCGCGACAACAGCCAAGATGGTCGCTTTTGGGGCTTTGTACCAAAAGAAAACTTGGTGGGTAAAGCTGTCTTTATATGGATGAGTTTTGAATTTGAGAATGGCCCTGATGATATTTTACCAGGATGGGTTCCAACTGGTGTTCGCTTTGAACGCCTAGGTAATATTCAGTAACGATGAAAAAAAATGTAACAGAATTATATAAAAAAATTGGCTATGAATTCGCTGATCAAGGTTTACTTGAACAAGCAATGACGCACCGCAGCCACAAAGGCCAACATAATGAGCGACTAGAATTTTTAGGCGACTCGATTTTAAGCTTTGTGATTGCCAATGCACTTTATGCCAAATTCCCTAAAGCGCGTGAAGGCGATTTAAGCCGCATGCGCTCAACACTTGTGCGTGGTCAAACACTTGCTGAGTTTGGTCTTGAATTTGGTCTAGGCGATTATTTACGCTTAGGGCCGGGCGAGCTTAAAAGTGGCGGCTTTCGTCGCGAGTCAACGCTTGCTGATGCAGTAGAAGCTATTATAGGCGCTGCATTTCTAGATTCAGGTATCGACAGTTGTGGCGATCTTATATTGGCGTGGTACCAATCACGTTTGGATGCTATTTCACCAGGGCTTAACCAGAAAGATCCTAAAACCCTGCTGCAAGAGTATTTACAAGCCCGTAAATTATCGTTACCGGGCTACACAGTGGTTGATACACAAGGCCAAGCACACAATCAAACATTCACGGTTGAATGTATTGTTGATGGAATGGATAGCATAATTTCTGTTGGTAGCTCGCGCCGTAAGGCCGAACAAAAAGCTGCCGAAAAAGCATTGAAGATACTTAAAAATGAACCTTGATACCTTAATACAGCCTCATGAACGTGATGTAGATACATTTTGTGGAATGGTGGCGATTGTCGGTCGACCAAACGTAGGTAAATCGACTTTGCTTAATGAAATCATTGAGCAAAAAGTGAGTATTACCTCACGTAAACCACAAACTACACGTCATCGTATTATGGGTATTCATACCGTAGATAAACACCAAGCGGTATACATAGATACACCGGGTCTACACGTTGAAGAAAAGCGTGCTATTAACCGTTTAATGAATCGAGCAGCGTCTAGTTCTATCGGCGATGTAGAGCTTATTATTTTTGTCGTTGAAGGCACTCATTGGAATGCAGATGACGATATGGTACTTAATAAAGTATCGCAAAGTGGTAAGCCTGTATTATTAGTTATTAATAAAATTGACCAAGTTAAAGACCGTGATCTTGTATTGCCTCATATGAAGTGGTTAAGTGACAAGTTTGATTTTGTTGGAATTATGCCAGTATCGGCAACGCAAGGTAAAAACGTTGATTTAATCAAAGCAGAGGTAACTAAACGCTTACCTCCTTGCGAATTTTACTTTCCTGAAGATTATGTAACTGACCGTTCAATGCGCTTTATGGCAGCTGAAGTTATTCGTGAAAAGCTAATGCGTTTTATGGGTGAAGAACTACCGTATTCTGTGACTGTTGAAATTGAGCAGTTTAAATGGCAAGACAACGGTATTTGGCACATCAATGGGTTAATTCTTGTTGAGCGCGAAACACAAAAACGCATGGTTATTGGTAATAAAGGCGAAAAGCTAAAAACCATTGGCCGTGAAGCTCGTAAAGACATAGAAGAAATGCTTGATAACAAAGTATTTTTAGAGCTTTGGGTTAAAGTTAAGTCGGGTTGGGCTGATGATGAACGTGCACTAAGAAGCTTAGGTTACAGTGAAGACTAAACCAAGCAGTAGCTTAGTGAATGGATAGCGACTTCTACACCGCGTATTTATTACATAGGCGTCCGTATAGTGACTCCCAGGTAATGTTAGATATGCTTGTAGAAGGCGTTGGTCAGTTAAGAATGCTGGCCCGAATTAGTGGTCGCCAGGCCACTAAACATAAAGCACAACTTCAGCCGTTCCAGGCACTCCTTGTTAATTACAGTGGCAAGTACGATTTAAAATATATCAATAAGTTTGAACTGCATGGTAACCCGCACTTTTTAAAAGGTGATGAGCTTTATTGTGGTTTTTATTTGAACGAACTGACTAACCGCATCGTTCCTGTTAATGAGCCAATTGAACAAGTATTTGAGCTATATAAATCCCACCTAGGAAACCTAAACAGCGGAGCCAATTTACAAGAAGTGCTTCGCTCGTACGAATTTCAATTATTGGAATTACTCGGTTATGGCGTGGATTTTAGTTTTGATGCCAGTGGTGAACCAATAGATGAAAAGCAGACGTATAGTTATTTCCCCGAACTTGGTTTTTTAGTACAAGAAGATACGCGTTCTGGATTTAGTGGCAAACAACTCAACGCCATAGCAAATCATGACTTTAGCCAAAGTGATGTGCTATATATGGCAAAGCAATTAAGTCGCTATTTATTAAAACCCTTATTAGGTAGTAAACCATTAAAAAGCCGTGAGCTATTTATGGCCTCTCAATAAACGTAATTTTACAGGTAAGAAAATGAAAGATATTCTTTTGGGTGTAAACGTAGATCATATTGCAACACTTCGTCAAGCGCGTGGAACAAGTTACCCAGATCCAGCGCATGCAGCCAGTGTAGCAGAGCATGCAGGCGCAGACGGTATTACGATTCACTTACGTGAAGACAGACGCCATATTCAAGATCGCGACGTTTATGTGATGGCTAAAACTATCCAAACTCGCATGAATCTTGAAACCGCTGTTACCGATGAAATGATACAGATAGCGCTTGAAGTAAAACCCGAGTACGTGTGTTTAGTACCTGAAAAGCGCGAAGAGTTAACCACCGAGGGCGGCTTAGATGTAGCGGGTAATATAGATAAAATTAAAGCCGCAACAAAAACGCTTACCGACGCGGGTATTAAAGTATCGCTATTTATTGATGCAGATAAAGCACAATTAGATGCAGCTAAAGAATGTGGTGCTCCTTATGTAGAAATACACACAGGCGCGTATGCTGATGCAACAAATGATACTGATTTACACAAAGAGTTAGAGCATATTCGTGAAGGTGTTAAATACGCAGCAAGCTTAGGTTTGATTGTTAACGCTGGCCATGGTCTTCATTACCATAACGTTAAACCCATTGCCGCGATGCCTGAGATTTATGAGCTAAATATTGGCCACGCTATTATTGCTCGTGCAGCGATAGATGGGCTCGATAAAGCCGTACGCGACATGAAACGATTAATGATTGAAGCAAGAATGTAATACGAATCTACATAAGTATTTAAAAAGCTTAATTAAAAAAACGCGGTTAATGCCGCGTTTTTTTGTATCTAAAATTCAAAGCTTATCTTTGTAGCTCAGTTACGCTTGCATCAGCAAGTAAGTTTTCAAGCTCGTCCTGTAACTCAAATAATTCAGGTTCAATATTCTCTAACAAGCATTTATTTTTAAGTGATGTTTCAATTGTTTCTGCGAGTGATTTAAGTTTTGGTACACCAGTGTAACAACATGCGCCATGAAACTTGTGGACAATACTTAGGACTTGCTGACAATCATTACTCTCTATCGCTTTAGCAAGCAATGTAAGAGTTTCAGGGACGCTTAGAAGTAGCATATTAAGCATCTCTAGCGCTAACTCGCTCTTTCCTCCAGCACGCTGCAGGGCTTGTGCCCAATCAATTCGACTACTTTGAAATGGAGCCGGGCTTTGTGGTGTATCTGTTTTAGCTTTATCGCGATTAACCGCGGTCTGTGGACTATGATCGCTAATAATTTGTTTAAGCATATCTTCATCAATAGGCTTAGTTAAATAGCCTTTAAAGCCATCTTTTAGTAGTTGCTCTTTTTCGCTTTGAAGGGCGTGTGCCGTTACAGCTATAATTGGTGTATCTTCATTAAGTGATGATTCTTGTATAAGCTTGCATGCGGTTATACCGTCCATAATTGGCATCTGGATATCCATAAAAATTATGTCGTATTTATGACTTTTACTTAAGCTGTATGCTTGTGAACCATTATGTGCCGTTTCTATTACTTCAATCTGCTCACTTAATAAAGTATGGAGAAGTTTTAAGTTGGCATCGTTATCATCAACAACCAATACTTTTAACGGCAGCAAAGCTTGATCGTTTTGTTCAATATTATGAGTAGGGTGGTCAAGCCTATAAGGTGCAGCAAGTACTTCACATAACTTACGGTGATTAAGTGGTTTACTTAAACACGCATCAGCACCGCTACCTATAAAGGCTTCTCGCATATTGTGCGATACAGTATTAAGCATTAAATATAAGTAATCAGTAGATTCACGCACGGCTTTTACATAGCTTTTTAGTTGCTGCATATCATCAACTGATGCCATATGGCCAATTAAGCAAACATCATATTTATGTTCAGTATTTTTTATAGCGTCTAAAAAGCTAGTCTCGTTAAAACATGCCGTTACGCTTGATTCCCACTGAGTCAATAACGAAAGTACAGCGTGATGTGTATGCTCGTGTGGCTCTAAATACAAAATACGCTTACCAATGAGCGATTTAGTCGGTAAGTCGTTAGTAAATACATGATTGGGCAAACTAAACACACTATTGAATGTAAAACAGGTACCGTTACCTGGTGCAGAGTTTAATGTTATGCGGCCATTCATCGCTTCAACAATATGCTTAGTAATAATGAGGCCAAGACCTGTACCACCAAACTTACGTGTAATGCTTGAGTCTGCTTGCCCAAATGGAGTAAATAAAGAGTCTTGCTTATCCATAGGTATACCCACGCCAGTATCTGTTACTGACACAAGTAAAGAAGTACGTTCGTCGTCGAGTAACCGATGGCTTATGTCGACCTTAATGGAGCCTTTTTCAGTAAATTTAATCGCATTACTTAATAGGTTTATCAGCACTTGTTTAAAGCGAGTGGGATCGCCCGTTAAGTCATCTGGTACTTGTTGGTTAATGTAAATGGATAGCTCTAATTGCTTATCGTGTGCGCTAGGAGCGAGTAGCGTCATCACTTCATTTACAGCATCACGAAGTTGAAACTGAATCGACTCAAGTTCCATTGCACCCGCTTCTAGTTTGGAGAAATCTAGAATGTCGCTAATAATAGTCATTAAACTATTTGCTGATAGCATAATAGTATCGAGATAATCTTTTTGATGCTTGTTTAGTGGTGTTTTATAAAGCTGGCGTGTAAATCCAATAACACCATTTAACGGAGTACGAAGTTCGTGACTCATTTTAGCTAAAAAGTCTGATTTTACGCGGTTAGCATCTTGCGCTTCTTTTTTTGCAAATGAGAGCTCTATATTTGAAGTTTCGTATTGCTCTAGTGTTTCGCGGTAGTCGCTAGTTGCTTGGTCAATATTTTTTTGCATTTCATCTTTTTGCATCACCATAGTGTGAGCAATGGTATTTAAGCCTTCTCGCAATAGCTCAAATTCACCTATCATGTTGTCGTTAAGGCCAGTACTTCTTTTACCTTCGACTAACTTGTCGGTTGCAAGTACTAACTTATTAAGCGGCGTCATAAACATGCGGCTTAACCTTAAAGCTAAAATTGCTGCAAATACCAATGATAAAATAATTACAATACCGCTAATTAATAAAGCACGTTGCTGCCCTATAACCGCTTGGTCTTTGTTTAGCTGTATAATAACGGTGCCCAGAGATGACTGAAAAGCAGATGGATCCCATTTAGAGTCGTGACTTGTATGGTTAATAATGGGCGTGAAGAATGTAACAAGCTCATCTGACTTTTGCACGTGGGTCGTTTTTAAATTTATGAGCGTCTTTTGATTAATTAACTTTTCAAATGAGCGGTGATAATTACTCGTCATTAATAGCGCATTATTTTTATCAAAAATTGCAATCGACTTAATTGTAGGGGAGTGCTTGTTATGTGTGTAGCTTATAAGGCGATTCAATAGCTGTTTGTTTTTTTCGAGCATGGGTTGCTCAAGCGCAATAGCAAGTGGCTCAGAAATAGTAGTACCTTGCTGATATAAAATTTCATCAAGCTCAATGTAACGATTTATTGTAAAATAGCCACCAAGTAGTAATCCTATGATCACCGTTGGGATCAGGGTCAGTGTTAAAACAGAATCGCGTAAGCCTAATTTGGTCATAATGGGAGCGTTTTATCGTTATTAGTATGATTTGAGTATATACGGTTCAACACGCATTCTAAAGCATCTAAATATAGGTGCTTCATAAATAAACTGAAGGTAATGCCTAATGGCGCAAATTTTTAAAGCGAAAAAGAAACCGCTTAAGCAACAAACATTAGAATTAAATATAACGGGAATGGATCATCAAGGGCGTGGCATTGCGAAGCATAATAATAAAGTATGTTTTGTAAGCGGTGCATTACCAAATGAAACAGTTAAAGCAATGCTCGTCGAAGATAAAGCTAAATACAGCAGTGCAAAAGTAATTAAAGTTATTAAAGCGAGTGAATCAAGAGTAGACGCTTTTTGTGAGCACTATAATCAGTGTGGTGGCTGCCAATTACAGCATTTAGAAGTAAGCCAACAAGTTGTAGAAAAACAAACTGCAGTTACTCAGCTATTTAGTAAGTTTGCTAAATTAAATACCTTAAACTGGCAAGCTCCATTATTAAGTAAGTCTGTGCATTACAGGCGCAGCGCCCGCATAGCCGTTATGTTTGATAAAGCAGCTAAAAAAATGCGTGTGGGTTATAGAGCAAGTGGTTCAAAAAATATTGTAAGTATTAATAAATGTGCAGTACTTGATGAAGTATTTGCGGATGTTTTTACACTTTTTGATGGTTTAATTAATCAACACAAAGCGCTGCACAGTATAAGCCATTTACAGTTATGCCAAAGTGATGAGAAAAACTTTGTTGTTATTCGTCACACTAAAGCAATTAACGATGATACAAAGGCTTTGGTTGAGCACATAACAAAAAGCCAACAGTTTGAAGTTGTATGGCAAAGCGAGAGCGATGTAATTGCGCATTCACACTTAGCCATGCCGTTTTATTACCTTAAAGAGTTTGATCTAAAATTTGAATTTGGTTTAGGTAATTTTATTCAGGTAAATTCGCAAGTTAACGAAGCTATGTTAAAGCAAGCTGCAAATTGGCTTGATTTAAAAGGTGATGAAAATTTATTGGATTTATTTTGTGGCATTGGTAATTTCTCATTAGTGCTGGCAAAACAAGCAAAATCTGTAATTGGCGTAGAAGGTGTGACTTCAGCGGTTGCAATGGCTGCTCAAAATGCGCAAACTAACTCTATTACCAATGCGCAGTTTCATTGCTTTGATTTAACGCAAAGCATACAGAGCGCCACATGGTTTAGTAAAAACTTAGATGTGCTTGTACTCGATCCTTCTAGGACTGGTGCAATGGCTGTATTAGAGCAATTATCTTTAAAGCAGTTTAAAACTATTTTATATGTCTCTTGTGACCCTGTTACTTTAGCCCGTGACAGCGCAATTATTTCACAAGCTGGCTTTGATCTTAATAAAATTGGGCTAATGAATATGTTTCCTCATACAGGGCATATTGAAACTATGGCGTTATTTCAACGGAGGTAGAACGCATTATGGTAGCTACACGACAATCACATCAACAAGATGAGACAACAGATTTTAGCACTCGGCTTTCATTTCTTGCCTTGTCTGAAGAAAAAACAGAGCTACTTACTAAAGCGCAAGCGCTCTGCGTAAAATGTGATAATGAAAGCAGGCAAACTACTGCAATCGAAATGGTTGAAATTTTAGCTGAGCTAAATCTCGACCCCGAATCGTTAGCTACTGCGTATTTAACCCCGTATTTTTTAAACGATTTAATATCACTAGAAACCATAGAAGAGCAGCTTGGTAGTAATATAGCCATGCTGTTAACTGGGGTTGCACAAATGGCCACTATTAGTACTTTATCGCATCAAGGTAAAGGAACTATGCAAGTTGATAATATTCGAAAAATGTTATTAACCATGGTTGAAGATGTGCGCGCCGTGGTCATTAAGCTTGCCGAGCAGGTATGTCATTTACGTAATGTAAAAAATGCGGATGAAGAAGACCGCGTCATTGCCGCTAAAGAAACGGCTGATATTTTTGCACCATTGGCAAACAGATTAGGAATAGGGCAATTAAAGTGGGAACTGGAAGATTTATCGTTTAGATATTTGCACCCAGGCACCTATAAAAGCATAGCCAAACAACTTGACGACAAACGTCTTACGCGCGAAGCCTATATGGAAGATATGGTTGAGCAAGTAAAAAACCGTTTAAGTGAAGCGGGCATAGAGGCCCAAGTTTATGGCCGCCCCAAGCACATTTACAGCATTTATAAAAAAATGCAGCAAAAAAACTACGAGTTTGATCAGCTTTTTGATATTCGTGCAATGCGTATCGTCGTTGAACGCCTACAAGATTGTTATGGAGCGCTGGGTATTGTGCACACCAATTGGCGTCATCTTAATAAAGAGTTTGACGACTATGTAGCAACCCCAAAACAAAACGGCTATCAGTCAATCCATACCGTAGTATTTGGGCCTGAAGGTAAAACAGTAGAAATACAAATTCGTACCAGCGATATGCATCAAGATGCTGAGTTGGGTGTGGCTGCACACTGGATGTACAAAGAAGGTGCATTACCGGGACGCGGCTCGGGTTATGAGCAAAAAATTAGCTGGTTGCGTAAGTTACTTCAATGGCAAGAAGAAGTGGTTGATGGTGGTGATTTAGCTGAAGAGCTTAAAAACCAAGTAGTAGAAGACCGCGTATACATATTTACCCCAAGCGGCGATATTATCGATTTACCACTTGGCGCTACACCGCTTGATTTTGCTTACTACATTCACTCAAATGTAGGGCATCGTTGTATTGGCGCAAAAATTTTCGGCAAAATAGTGCCGTTCACGCATCAACTTACAACCGGGGATCAGGTAGAAATACTGACCCAAAAACAACCAAATCCAAGTCGTGATTGGTTAAACCCGTCATTAGGATACATTAAGTCATCGCGCGCTAGAGCCAAAATTCATCACTGGTTTAAACAGCTCGACCGCGACAAAAACTTAAGTGCGGGGAAAGAAATTCTCGACAGTGAATTACAAAAGCTTAATTTAACATACAAAGATTTAGAGCCAGCCATCAAGCGTTTTAACTTTAAAGAACTTGATGACTTAATGGTTGCAATTGGTGCGGGTGATGTACGTCTCAATCAAATGCTTAACTTTGTAAGTGATCGGACAGAAGATGAACCGGTTATTCGTATTAAAGCGCCTAGCAAAGTAACCGGTGACAAAAACGGCATAGTGGTTGATGGCGTTGGTAGCTTAATGAGCCATGTAGCCAAATGCTGTCGTCCTGTCCCTGGCGATGAGATAATAGGTTATATAACGCAAGGTCGAGGAATAGGTGTTCATAAGGAAGACTGTGATTCGTTTAATAACTTAAAAAATCAGCATCCAGAGCGTGTTATTTCGGTAAGTTGGTCTGAAGATATCAACGGCTCGTACGCACTAAGTATTAAAATAGAAGCAACCGATCGTTCAGGGCTAATACGCGATATAAGCTCAGTACTTGCTAACGAAAAAGTAAATGTTTTAAACATGAACGTAAATACGGTTGAAGATAATCAGTTAGCTATATTTACGATGCAAATAGAAGTACATGACTTATCGGGTACTAACCGTGTTCTTTCTAAGTTACACCAAATTGAAGGTGTACACGATGCCAAGCGTGGTCATTAATCATGAATGATAATGCAGCGCTTACACAACTTCTTAGCATAATGAAAACACTGCGAGATCCCAAGGGCGGTTGCCCGTGGGATCTCAAACAAGATTTTAAATCTATTGTGCCGCATACACTAGAAGAAGCATACGAAGTTGCCGACTGTATTGAGTCAGGCAACTTAGATGAGCTTAAAGGTGAATTGGGTGATTTGTTATTTCAAATTATTTTTTATGCGCAGCTTGCACAAGAGCAAAATCTATTTGATTTTAATGATCTAGTAGAGCAATTAAACGATAAGCTTACCCGTCGTCACCCGCATGTGTTTGGTGAAAAAAAAGAGCTAACAGACGATCAATTATCGCAACAGTGGCAAGCAATCAAAGCACAAGAACGCAGTGCTAGAGCGCAAACAGAATCACCTTCTTTTTGGCAAGATATTCCTGCCAATATGCCAAGCTTAAGTAAAGCTAAAAAAATTCAACAACGCGTTGCCGCACTTGGTTTCGATTGGCCAACGTATCACGGTGCACTTGATAAAGTGAGCGAAGAAGTGCTTGAAGTAAAAGAAGCGATTGAGCAAGACCCGTTATCTGATCATACAGCGGAAGAACTCGGCGACTTACTTTTTGCCACTGTTAATGTTGTACGCCATGTTAAACGAGACCCCGAACAGCTGCTTCGTAGCGCTAATGATAAGTTTTCAGCGCGTTTTGAAAAGGTAAACGCCTATTTGCATGCGCAAGGTAAAAGCTTAGATACAGCAACCTTTGAAGAAATGGACAGTGCATGGGATGCGATTAAAAAAGTAAAATAGGCTTAATGTTAAATAGTGCACATTTTTTGTGCGCGCATTAGCTAATTTTAGCTGGATTGATAAGCAGTGTTTTGGTACAATTTCGCCCCGTCTTGATGATATACCCTTAGGCTCTTCTTTGGGTGTTATATTCCTTTTAATTCCTGATATTCTAGGGTTCGCATGAGTACAAAATTTATCTTCGTTACTGGCGGAGTTGTTTCTTCGTTGGGTAAAGGTATTGCCGCAGCTTCACTGGCCGCTATTTTAGAAGCCCGTGGTTTAAATGTTACCATTTTAAAGCTGGATCCTTACATCAACGTTGACCCAGGCACAATGAGCCCAATTCAACACGGTGAAGTTTACGTTACAGAAGACGGCGCAGAAACTGACCTTGATTTAGGTCACTACGAGCGTTTTATTCGTACCAAAATGACTAGTCGTAATAACTTCACACAAGGCCGTGTATATGAAGACGTATTACGTCGTGAGCGCCGTGGTGAATACCTAGGCGCTACTATTCAGGTTATTCCACATATCACTAACGATATTAAGCAACGTGTATACGACGGTGCTGAAGGTTATGATATTGCTATTGTAGAAATTGGCGGCACTGTAGGTGATATAGAATCACAACCGTTTATTGAAGCAATTCGTCAGATGGGAACTGAAATTGGCCGCGAACGCGCGCTATTTATTCACTTAACGTTAGTGCCATTTTTAGGCCCTGCAGGTGAAGTTAAAACAAAACCAACTCAGCACTCTGTTAAAGAGTTACGCTCAGTAGGTATTCAGCCAGATATTCTTATTTGTCGTTCAGACCGTAAACTACCTAATAATGAGCGTGCAAAAATCTCATTATTCACAAACGTAGAAGAAAAAGCGGTTATTTCATTACCTGACGTAGACAGCATTTATAAAATTCCAGCGCTATTAAAAACGCAAGAATTAGATAACTTCGTATGTCGTCGTTTTCACTTAGATCCACCAGAAGCTGATTTAGCTGAGTGGGAACAAGTACTTTATCAAGAGTCTAACCCAACGGGTGAAGTGACAATTGGTATGGTTGGTAAATACACTGAATTACCAGATGCGTACAAATCGGTTAACGAAGCATTAAAGCATGCGGGCCTTAAAAACCGTTTAACAATTAATATTCAATACGTAGATTCACAAGATTTAGAAAACAAAGGTGTTGAATTACTTTCACACTTAGATGCTATTTTAGTACCAGGTGGATTTGGCGGACGTGGTGTTGAGGGTAAAATCTTAGCGGCTAAATACGCACGTGAAAATAAAGTACCATACCTAGGTATTTGTTTAGGTATGCAAGTAGCATTAATTGAATATGCACGTAATGTTGCAGGCTTAACGGATGCAAACTCTACAGAGTTTAATGCAAATTCAGAAGCGCCAGTAGTTGGCTTAATTACTGAATGGCTAGATGCTGAAGGTAATGTTGAAACACGTAGCGAAAAATCTGATTTAGGTGGCACTATGCGTTTAGGCGCACAAAAATGTCATTTAACACCAGGTTCTAAAGTACGCGAAGTATATGGCAGCGACGAAATTGTTGAACGTCATCGTCATCGCTACGAAGTAAATAATAACTTTGTAGAAATACTTGAAAAAGCAGGCTTAAGCTTTACTGGTTTATCAGAAGATAAAAAACTGGTAGAAATTATCGAAAATAAAGATCACCCATGGTTTATTGCCGCGCAGTTCCACCCGGAATTCACGTCAACTCCACGTGATGGTCATCCGTTGTTTGAAGGGTTTGTAGCAGCCGCGCATATCCACCAAAAAGCGAATTCGTAATTTTAAAAGCCGTGCATATTGCACGGCTTTTTTGTTTTAAGGGCTGACTAAGCTATATAAAACGTAGTAAAGTTAGCTGAACTCACCATTTTGGGAATATAGAGGAATCAAGATGTCAGAAATCGTAAAAGTAATCGGTCGCGAAATTATGGACTCGCGTGGTAACCCAACTGTTGAAGCAGACGTACATTTAGCAGATGGCTCTTGGGGTCGTGCAGCAGCACCTTCAGGCGCATCTACTGGTACTCGTGAAGCATTAGAGTTACGCGACGGTGATAAATCACGTTACTTAGGTAAAGGTGTATTAAAAGCAGTTGGTTATATCAATAACGAAATTGCTGATGCTTTAAAAGGCCAAAGTGCATTAGATCAAAGCGCTGTAGATAAAGTGATGCTAGATTTAGACGGTACCGAAAATAAAGAAAAATTAGGTGCAAACGCAATCTTAGCTGTATCACTAGCAACCGCGAAAGCAGCTGCACAGTCTAAAAAAGTTGAGCTTTATGAACATATCGCTGACTTAAACGGCACGCCAGGTGTTTACTCTATGCCACTTCCAATGATGAACATCATCAATGGTGGTGAGCATGCAGATAACTCTGTAGATATTCAAGAATTCATGATCCAACCTGTTGGCGCTAAAAACTTCCGCGAAGGCCTACGCATGGGTGCTGAAGTATTCCATAGCCTTGCTAAAGTACTTAAAGCTGATGGTCATTCAACAGCGGTTGGCGATGAAGGTGGTTTTGCACCAAACCTTGCATCTAACGAAGCGGCTCTTGCTGCAATTAAAGTAGCTGTAGCAAACGCAGGTTACGAGCTAGGTAAAGATATTACTTTAGCGATGGATTGTGCTGCATCTGAGTTCTACGACAAAGAAGCAAACATCTACGACCTTAAGGGTGAAGGCAAAAAATTCACTTCTGAAGAATTTAACTTCTTCTTACAAGATCTTACTAATCAGTACCCAATCGTTTCTATTGAAGATGGTCTTGATGAGTCTGATTGGGATGGCTTTGCACATCAAACTAAACTAATGGGTGATAAAATCCAATTAGTAGGTGATGATTTATTTGTAACAAATACTAAGATTTTAAAACGTGGTATCGACAACGGTATTGCTAACTCAATCTTAATTAAGTTTAACCAAATCGGTTCTTTAACTGAAACTTTAGCTGCAATAAAAATGGCTAAAGATGCTGGTTTTACTGTTGTTATTTCTCACCGTTCTGGTGAAACTGAAGATTCAACAATTGCTGATTTAGCGGTTGGTACTGCTGCAGGTCAAATTAAAACAGGTTCATTGAGCCGTTCTGACCGTGTTGCAAAGTACAACCAATTGCTACGTATTGAAGAGCAATTAGGTGATAAAGCACCGTACAACGGTCTTAAAGAAGTTAAAGGTCAGTAATTCTATTTTATATAGAATCTAATTTTTAATTTTAGATGATAAAATCCTCGCACAAGCGGGGATTTTTTATGCCTGATACTTTTTCAAAGAGATGAGAATAAGTTGTAGGGTTAAGCTTGCTGGCGCGCGCACAGAGCGAAAGAGGGTGGCGGCAATAATATTAAAGGTTACTTAAGTTTTAATATTTTATAACACAGTTAAAGCTGAAACTGCTGCTTTAAAATATCACCTGTAAAACTGGTTTTTAAGTAAAAGCCACGGGGTAGGGTTTTAATTATTTGCCCATTTGGACCAATAGCATCAGTCACTATTTTGCTATGAGCTGCTTTAGGGCGTATTTGCATCGCATCGCCTAAATGGCCTGATATTTCGTCGACTCTACCTAGCGCAATTAGCTCCATTTGCTCTTCCCAGTCGCGCTGTAATAAAGCGTCCTGTTCAGGTGAGGGTTGCCACAAAAAGCCGCTGCCAATGGTTCTATCAAACGGGGCAATATCACGTTCGCTTAAAATTGGCAGCCATAAAACATGATTTAGTTTTTTACGTACAGAGCTGGTATGCCAAGTCATTCCTGTAACGTTCATTAAAGGTGTAACCGATACAAACGTAGTTTCCAGTGGCCTACCTTTATAGGAAATAGGGAGTGTTTTTAGCTCAATTCCTAAATCTTCAAAATCCGGAAGTGGTTTTGAGCCCGCAGTAGCACCTAGTACATATTCAATTAACTGACCAGTCCAACCTTTTTCGCGCAGTAAATCATCTGGCGTTTTAAAATTATACTTGTTAGCAAGCTGCCCTAGAGTTAATCCGGCAATATTATTAACGCGTTGCATTAAATCGTTTATTGAGTGTGGTTTTGTAGGTCGCATGTCATGCCAATTTTATTAAAATATGAATATTATAGAGGTTTAACAACTCACTAACTACGTTGAAATTACTTATGCGGAGAAACTGCATATGATAGTTTTTTGTTATTGAGCTACTTTTTATTGCGATTATAAATATCAATTCAACGTAATTAGTATTCTTAATTTCGGTTGTATAAATATCATAGCCATGATAGCAAATAGGCTAAGCCGTGGATATTACTAGAGTTGTGTGTTTTTTGCTCGCTTGTTGTTTGAGTTAATTTTGAACATATCGAAATTAAGCTGCTTTACTTTAAGTTACTGACTCAGTTGGTTTTTTTAATGTTGTACATTCAGTTTTGATTAAGCAATTTAAAAGTTGTAAGGATAAATACAACTATATGAACATGTTTATCCACAGAATCTGTGGAGAAGCCAAGTTTTTAGATCTAATATTGTGGATTTGTTTGCAAAATGAGCGTGTTTTACAAAAGTTATGCACAAACTGTGAGTAACTAGAGGAAAACAAGAACCGCAATAGCCTTGTTAAGTTATTTTCCAAATATTTACCCACTCTCCATAATTTATCAATGTACTAAAAGCTCAAACTTAGCTTACTAATCGGGTTGGGTATAATAGTATTTGCCGTATTGCGGCTAATGTGGAACAATCATTAAAAATCGACTTACAAATGAGGCACTAAGGTGATTGATGCCGAAGGTTTTCGTGCCAATGTCGGAATTGTGATTTGCAATAATCAGGGACAGGTTTTTTGGGCCAGACGTTATGGTCAACACTCTTGGCAATTTCCCCAAGGTGGTGTTGATGATGGCGAAACTGCAGAACAAACCATGTACCGTGAATTACACGAAGAAGTAGGGTTGCGACCAGAAGATGTAGAAATAGTCGCAAGCTCAAAACATTGGTTACGCTATAAATTACCCAAACGATTAATCCGCCGAGACTCTAGTCCGGTGTGTATTGGGCAAAAACAGAAATGGTTTTTACTAAAATTACGCTGTAAAGACGAAGATGTAAATTTACTTAAAACCCATCATCCTGAATTTGATGATTGGCGCTGGGTAAGTTATTGGTATCCTGTAAGACAGGTTGTATCGTTTAAACGGGATGTTTATCGACGTGTAATGAAAGAGTTTGCTCCTTTCGCCATGCCTTTTAATAAGAGAGAACAACATAAAGATCATTGGCGAAGTAAAAGGTAGTTAACTAGGTAACCTGAACTCTGGATAATAAATCTATCTCGAGCAGCTATTTTCAGCGCTAACTACGTTGAATTTACTTGCAATAGGCCAGCTATTGACGCGTAAGTTCGCCTTGTTTTCACTGAAAATCTCTGGCTAGAGAAAATAAAGTTAAATATCACCATGATTCAATATGTTAGTAAATCTCTTAACCAGAGTTCAGGTTAAGTATAAAATAAAGGAGCAGGACATGCTGGCTACACTGAGATCTATTGCGGAGTCTGTATCGCGACAAGCGAATTTAGACAGCGCATTAGTGTGCTTTGTGCAAATGGTTAAAGATGCCATGAAAACCCAGTGCTGCTCCATTTATTTTGCAGATTACAGCCAAGACAATTTTGTACTTATGGCAACCGAAGGGCTAAATCCCGATGCGGTAGGTAAGTTTAGAATTGGTTTTACCGAAGGTTTAGTTGGCCTAGTAGCGCAACGCGAAGAACCTATTAATATTGCATTTGCTAAATCGCATCCTCGTTTTAAGCTCTCCCCCGAAGTAAACGAAGAAGGCTACAACGCTTTTTTATCTGTACCCGTTGTTCATCAAAAAAAAGTACTGGGCGTTATTGTTGTCCAACAAAAAATGGCACGTGTATTTAGCCAAGACGAAGAGTCGTTTTTAATAACGCTTTCTGCTCAACTTGCATCACAGTTAGCGCATGCTGAAATTAAAGAAATACTACGCCAAGATGAGTCATCTCATCAAACGTCTGTTTTAAAAGGTGTATCGAGCGCGCCAGGAATAGGTATAGGACAAGCATTTGTTGTATTACCAAAACTTGATTTTAAATCTATTGAGCTTTTAAAAGACAGTGACGTCACTGAGCAGCGTCGTTTGTTTACTCAAGCTGTAGCTGCAACGCGCAAAGAATTTAATACCCTATCGATGACGCTAAGCGATTCTATTCCGCACGAAGCTCTTGCGGTATTTGATGTGTATCAACAACTGCTTGATGCTAAAAGTTTAGGGCATAATGTTGAAATGCAATTACAAGAAGGCTGGTGTGCTAAAAGCGCCCTAAAAATTGTAATAGAGCGTTTAATATCTCAATTTAATGCCATGCAAGACCCTTATATAAAAGAGCGTGCTGTTGACGTTAAAGACATTGGTCTTCGCGTATTACACCACCTTGTAAATACCGAGCACGCTGTTAAAAATTATCCGGCCAACACTATTTTAATTGCTAATACCTTAACACCCGCCATGCTTGCTGAAGTGCCAAAAGGTCACTTAACAGGCGTTGTAAGCGTAAATGGCTCTGCAAATAGCCATGCTTCTATATTAACGCGTGCGATGGGGATCCCTGCCATTTGGGGTATAGAGGATTTACCTCTACTGCAGTTTAATGGCAAACCGATGATTTTAGATGCATTTGCTGGGCGTTTATATATATCGCCTTCACAAATGCTGATGGACGAATACACAGAGTTACAGCATCAAGATAACCTACTAAATAACCGCTTTTTAGCTGAGCAAGACTCAGAATCAATTACGCTTGACGGTGAACATGTTAGCTTATTATTAAATGCAGGCCTTGAGCTTAATACCGAGCAAAGTAGCGCGCATATTTGTGACGGTGTGGGGCTTTATCGAACCGAAGCGTGGTTTATGCAAAAGGGTCAGTTTCCTTCGCAATCAGAGCAAGAAAATTGGTACCGAGAAGTACTAACTAGCTATCATCCTAATCCTGTGGTTATGCGTACATTGGATATTGGGGGCGATAAGGTACTTGATTACTTTAATATTACCGAAGAAAACCCATTTTTAGGTTGGCGTGGTATTCGTATAAGCCTTGATCATCCAGAGTTATTTTTAGATCAACTAAAAGCGATGCTTAAAGCAAATATTGGTTTGGGTAATTTAAAAATAATGCTCCCTATGATCAGTGGCACTGAAGAAGTTGATGAGTCACTTGCGTTATTTGAACAGGCTTATTTTGAGTTAAGTGAAAAATACCCAGAGCAAACCATAGAAAGACCCGACATAGGAATAATGCTGGAAGTACCTTCAAGTGTATTTATGCTTCCAGAGTGGTCAAAAAAAGTTGATTTTTGCTCAGTAGGCAGTAACGATTTAACACAGTATTTATTAGCAGTAGACAGGGCTAACGCACGTGTAGCCGAACTTTTTAACCCTTATCACCCAGGTGTACTAAGAGTACTAAATAAAGTGGCGCACGAATGTGAGCAATATGAACTGCCATTTAGTTTGTGTGGTGAACTAGGCGGCGATCCTGAAGGGGCTATTTTACTTATTGCCATGGGTTACAGACGCCTTAGTATGAATTTATCATCGCTTAATAAAGTGAAGTGGGTACTTAGGCGTTTAAATGTCAGTGACATGGAACAACTATTAAGTGAATGTTTAGCGCAATCCACAGCCAAACAAGTACTACGTTTAACGCGAAGCTTTATGCTAGAGCATAAATTAGGTGATTTGTTTTACACCCCCAAATAAGCTTGTACACCTAATTAATTGCAATACACAGATGCTATTAGTTTTATAATCCTTTAATATATAAACCTTAAAAGGGTATTTGAGATTACTATGTATGACTTAGGTTTGTTAGTCGCAAGCTGCGCACTACTAGGCTGTATTGTTGGGTTTTTAGCTGGGTTACTAGGCATTGGCGGCGGTTTAATTATCGTTCCAGTACTAAGCACTCTGCTACTCTCATTTAATGTAACGTCGACTGATCATGTATTAGTAATTGCTATTGCAACCTCACTCGCTTCTATTTTATTTACTTCAACGTCTTCAGCGCTGGCTCATCATAAAAATGATAACGTGCCTTGGGCAATCGCCCCGTGGGTTATGTCGGGTGTGGCTTTAGGTGCACTTATTAGTGGCTTTGCAGCAAGTTTAATCCCTGAACAAATATTACGTACAGTGTTTGCTATAAGTGTTGTATTTATTGCAGCAAGAATGGTGCTCTCCGCGCGTAATAAACCGATGTCAGAAAAACCGTTGCCGGCTGGTCCTATTTTAGGGGGCGTTTCTGCAATAATGGGCGGGTTATCAGGTTTAATAGGGATTGGCGGCGGAGCTTTAATAGTACCGATGCTTAATTATTTTTCGGTTGATATAAAAAAAGCAATTGGCTGCGCGGCAGCGTGCGGAATTGTTATTGCATTATTTGGCTCTATTGGTTACATCAGCGCAGGCTGGCATGTTACCGATTTAGAGCATGGTTTTGCCGGGTTTGTTTATTTACCTGCATTATTCGGGATTGTTATTACCTCGTGGTTTGTTGCGCCCATTGGCGCCAAAGCAACTCACTATTTACCTGTTAATACAATTAAGAAAGTTTTCGCGGTGCTGCTTGTAGTTATCGCAATTAAAATGGTTTTTAGCTAAAGGTTTATTTTTTATGGCACTTGAGTTTCCTCAAATTGATCCAATTATTTTTTCTGTTGGACCGCTAAGCGTACGTTGGTATGGCTTAATGTACTTAATAGGTTTTGCATTTGCGATGTGGTTTGCTAATCGTCAAGCGTCAAAGCCAAATTCGGGTTGGACTAAAGACCAAGTAAGCGATTTACTGTTTTACGGCATGTTAGGGGTAATACTAGGTGGGCGTATTGGCTACGTATTGTTTTACCAGTTTAGTTATTTTATAGAAAACCCACTGTATTTATTTAGGATAGATCAGGGCGGTATGTCGTTCCATGGTGGAACACTTGGCGTTATAACCGCCGTCGCAATTTTTTCGTGGACGCGTAAAAAGTCACTGCTTCAAGTAGGCGACTTTGTTGCACCACTTGTTCCTGTAGGGCTTTTAGCAGGGCGTATTGGTAACTTTATAAACGGTGAGTTATGGGGCCGAGTTACCGATGTGCCATGGGCAATGGTATTTCCAACGGGCGGTCCGCTTGCGCGTCACCCATCGCAGTTATACGAGGCATTTTTCGAAGGCTTAGTGCTGTTTTTAATCCTGCAATGGTTTATTAAAAAACCACGTCCAGCAGGCAGCGTAGCTGGTGTATTTTTATTAGGTTACGGCGTGTTTAGATTCTGTATTGAATATTTCCGCCAACCCGATGCACAACTAGGTTTATTTGCCGACTTTATTTCAATGGGACAAATATTGTCACTTCCTATGATAGTGGGTGGTTTAGGTTTATTAATTTGGGCATATAAGCAACCACAACACGTTAAAACAGCTAAGGCATAATAAGAAAAGCATGAAACAATATTTAAAATTATGTCAGCGTATTGTTGACGAAGGTCAGTGGGTCGAAAACAAACGTACAGGTACGCGTTGTTTAACCGTTATTAATGCCGATTTAGAATACGATGTGGCTAATAATAAGTTTCCAATGATCACGACGCGCAAAAGTTACTACAAAGCAGCGATTGCTGAGTTACTAGGATATTTACGCGGTTACGACAGCGCTGAGCAGTTTCGTGAGATTGGCTGTAAAACATGGGATGCCAACGCGAACGATAACAACGCATGGCTTAATAACCCTAACCGTAAAGGTGAGGATGACATGGGGCGTGTTTATGGCGTACAAGGCCGTGGTTGGCAACGTCCAGATGGCTCAACGCTTGATCAGCTTTCCAAAGTTATTGATAACTTAAAAAATGGCATTGATGACCGTGGTGAAATAATCACGTTTTATAATCCAGGTGAGTTTGAGCTTGGTTGTTTGCGCCCGTGTATGCATACGCACACTTTTTCACTACTTGGCGATACGCTATACTTAACGTCATACCAGCGAAGCTGTGATGTACCGCTTTTATTACCCTATAATAGAAATGCACAGTATGAGAATGAGGAATTGAAAGATTCCTTTTTTTTATACTATAGTAAATGGAATTCGATACATTAGTTATTCGCATATTACGCTATGGATATTGTGATTTAGGGTGAAATAAGTATTAAATGAGATTTAAAATAGTAGAAGGAGAGCAAATTGATTTAAAGGAATCAGAAGCAGTGATGTCGCTTCCTAAGCATGACCGTCCAAATGAAGAAGTAACAGTAACTGGAGTTGCTGTATTTAACTCAAAACATCAAGTTCTTCCACATATCTCTAATTGGTTGTCAGAAGCATTACGACATGGAAAAACGCCATTAACAACAATATCAACTTACGCAAAAAACCTTTCGTATTTATTTGATTACTTGAACGAGCAAAGTACATTTAAGTATCAGGAGCTCGACAATGCAATACTAGATATTCAAGAGTATAATTTTAATGAATATTTTGCTTATTTAAGTCAAATAAAACGTCTCGCTTCAACGACTATCAGTAACAGAGACGCTACTTTCCAATCCTTCTTTAATGACTATCTTTGTAAGGCTCGAAATAACGGTAAAGCACTTCGTGATGATAATCCATATGATGATGGTTTAATTTATGGGTCTTCAAAGTCTAAGTTAGTTGAAATGTGTAGTTTAGATGAATTAGCTGCACTGATGATGTGCACAAGTCACGAGCGAGAAAAAGTTTTACTGCAATTCATGTATGACACTGGTCTTAGGCGTTCCGAAATCCCTAGAGTTAAAAAAGAACACATTGATACTGCGTTATCTACTGACAAGCAAATGTATATATTAGATGCTCAAACTATTGCAATTCCTTCTGAGTACAAACAAGTATTTGTTGCGGGTTCAAAAGGAAAAAAGCGTCAAATTAATGAAAGATATACACTTACAAGCATTCACACTTTAGCTAGATTGCGACGATATTTTTCAACGCCTGAATATAGGATCAGAGCTAAAAAGTTTGGCTTAGATGCACCCGCATTTCTAAATTCTCATGGTGCACCATACAATTCGGGATCGGTAAGTAAATTTTTAAGCCGTGTATCTGAACGTGCGTTAAAAAAGGGGCTGATAAAGAGAGCGATTCATCCACATATGTTGAGACACGGTTTCGCTGGTTCTGTATTAAGATCTCCGGATTTAGGCGATCATGCTGTTGATAAACTAGTATTGCTTCAGATATGTCTTGGACACGCATATTTGAAAACAACTCAAATCTATACTCAATTACCTTATGAAACCTACGGTAAAATTGCTGGCAATAACGGTGAAATATTAACTCGTTCTCATTTGATGGAGCAGTTGAATGCCCAGACGAAGACTAAAAGGAAGTAGTTATTAATTATGCAAGATCCAAAAGTTAAAATTTTAGAGAATTTCGTAAACGAAATAGATAAAAACCGCGATAAAGTTTGGGGTGTTCCAGTATCTCATATTTCAAAAAAAAATGGATATCTAGCATCCGCATCTTATGCTGAGTTAAGTCGAAATCTTGGTTTATCCCAACAGGGGATCAATTTTGATTTATATAAAGTTAGCGGATACAGTCCTCACCTCGAGAAATTGAATAATATTCTTAAAGAAGAAGGTGTAATCTTAAAAGGTCATATAGCGTCAGCACTGGAAGTCCGCAGAACAACGAAACATTGGTGGAATAACCTAACTACAGATGAAAAGCTTAACGTTAAAACTTTCGGAAATGCAATTCGCTTTAAGGCGTATATTAAGAATTGGCGCGGAGGTAAAGGATACGAAATTGTTAAAGATTGTGGTAAAGAGTTGAACGCTGAACTTTTACAGTTAGGTGGGCTTGATAGCAATTACTTTGCTGTAAAAGACAGAGGTACTCTTCGTGATCAAGAATATAGAAACAAACAACATCAGGCAGTTCAACGCTGGGACGATCTAGCCAAAAAATCACTCAATTCATATAGAGAATTCGTTAATGTTGATAGTTCTGATGAACCATTCGTACAATTAAAACAGTTAGCTGCACTAGTAAGAAAAGGAGCAGCGTCAGTTTCTAGTAAAAATAAACCAAAGGAAGCATTTGTTCATTTATGTAGATTTTTGGAACAAAATAATATTGATCCTAAATCTACCCTACAAGATATTTTAAGTGAGTTTTTGTTAGTTAGATTCCATCAAGACTATGTTATCCCTAAAATGCATAACGGAAATATTGCTCCTAGCAATGCCCCTACAATCATTAGTTCGGTTCGGAAGATGTTGAAACGAGCAACTAAACTAAAAGAGATCAGTTTTCACAGTTTTCATGACGTGGAAGTAAAAACTTTAGGTCGTGTTACAGACACTTATAAGCCTTATTTAAAAAGCGAGCGTCAGGCTGTTACACGCGCTATTCAAACCTCTATTGATGACACAATGGCTTTATTTGAACCATACCAAAAGTCAGGAGTTGGTGAGTATTCTTTAGGCGACAATGGTTTCATTAAACCGGGTTTTTCTAATATTGAAAATGCAAGATACTTGTTTGAAAATCATTTAAATTGCATACCAACTTCTTTTAATGGTGCTCAAACTCTAGAAGAAAAGGGGTTCTTAAAAATAATAGAGAAGCTAGACATGGGGTTGCACGAAGTGTATAGAAGTTGGGGTGTACCTTCCATTATAGATGCAGACACTATTGCTCCTTTCGTCTATAGACTTGCGCAAATTACAGGAATGAATGCAGACCCATTGTTTGATATTTATGTTGATGATTTTGTGATTTCACACGAAACAACGCAAAAGCCATGTTTGAGATATTGGAAAGAAAGAAGCTCTGGAGGTAAACAACTCCATCTTGATCTTTTTGAAGCTAAGCTTCAGTGGTTATCAAAAAAGCAAAGCGAAGAAGTAAAGGAAGTATTCGAGAACGTCATTAGAATTACTGAGAGCATCCGCAAAGATGCTCCGGAACATGTTAAAGATAAGTTGTTTATGTATAAGAGTACAGGTCAAACAACTCACGGTGAAATTAAATCTTTTTCCGATTTAAAAGGAAAAACCACCTCTATTTATTCTAACTTCGTAGCAAAACATGATTTAAAGTCTGAAAGTGGTGAGCCACTGGTATTCACTACTAGTCGATTTAGACCAACATTCGTTAGTGAATTATTGGAAGCAGGTGTCAGTATTAGAGAAATCCAATTAATGCTGGGCCATTCAAACATTGAAACAACTATGAATTATTTGGACAAGTTAGACTTTAATCGCATAGCTAGAGAAAAGTTAACTGATGCAATTAGCAAAATTCATAATCGTATTTTTGTTAAAGCTGATGATGAAGCTTCTAATAAATTTTTAGACAATCCGGATAAAGTAATTTTTACAACCCCACTTGGGGGCTGCTCAAATATATTCTCGCCACCAGATTTTGTTAAGAAAGTGTCAGGATTTAAGAAGGGAAGCCCTTGCTCTCAATACAATAAATGCCTGTCATGTGAAAATGTAATGATAACTGTCGATAAGCTACCTATGCTTTTTGCAATGAAGAGAGATTACATGCTCTTGATGCAAAGAAATCGAATTATGGATACTCCTCATGGTTATGTAATTGAAGAAAACTTATGTCTGTTAGATGAGATTATTAATCCTAAGAAGTCTGACTTTGATGCAGAAGTTCTGTTTAGAGCGGAGAAACTCGCACAATTTGAAGAAACAGCAGTCATTGATGGAGTAACAGTATAATGGAAAATTACAACATCGACGCAAGCGTGTCATTAGTTAAAAGCTTCGCTCAAAATAAAACTGTTTTGATTCCAATTATTGAACAATTCAATGAACTTAAAAATGATATGGAATTGCCAGCAACCGTCAGTTGGTTGCCTAGTTTGTTAAATTTACAAGTCACAAAGAAAAGTCAGTTTCATGAGAATGTCTGGGACTATAACGAGGACTACCTTAATCCTCCTAAATCAGTTCAGGGGGCTAAGCTTCGAATTAACTTTAATGATTATCCCTGCATTCCTAATTTTGTTATGACAGAGATCAAGTGCCTTCTTCACATGTGCGTCTTAACTCCTATGGCCTTTAAGAAAACGAAGGTCAAGAAAGAAGACCGAATTTCAACTAGACCAAATACAGTGATAGCTCATTTCGAGGCTGGCTTAAGGTATATCGATAAAGTCTTTCAAGACTTAAGCTCTTTAGGCCAAGAATTCATAAATGAGCGTTTTCAAAGTCTGACTGATGTTTTGGATAACGACTTTAGAACAACTGCAAAATGTTTCGAGTATGTTGCAGGCAATGAATTGAGAAAGTTTCTCTATTATTTGACTCATCCATATACTAAAAATATATTAGGTTCTTGCATTGAAGTTGATTTTGAGTCAATGGAGTGGCCTGAACATAAACAAAAACAGAGAGAAGCTAAGCGATATTTTGCAAACGAAGATTTTGAAAAATTGGCTCTTCATTCCACTTTTACAGTGATTGATTTTTTAACTCGATTATCTAAGGATGTTGAAGATAAAACCGCGTTAAAACATTTTAATGCTTTCAATAAGAGGCGCGATTTAAACTTTAATTTTAATGAAAGCACTCTTAATGATTATATTTTATTAAGATTATGGTCTAAAGGTTACTCTCAAGGCTTCATTGCTTCTAAATGTCATGTCCCTAGAGAATTTTGTGATCCCTTTGGTAACTTATATCCGCACAGAGAAGTCCGAAATATTATGAATGGTAAGCATAATATTCGGCACTTCGATCATGTTAGGAACTATATTAACCAAGTCTATTACTCTTCGGCAATTATAACTGCTCTGTTGACTGGTATGAGACCTGAAGAGTTGAGTGAAATCAGAATTAGTAGTTGTTTGGTTGTGCATGAGGGCTATGACGTTTTAGTTTCAAATGTTAAAAAAAATGATTTTGAGAACTTAAAATTATTTGATGATAAATGGGTTGCGATAGCGATCATTAAAGATGCTATCAAAGCAGCTTCAATGATTTCACCCTTAAAAAATAACGACTTCCTATTTAGTAACGTGAATACAGTTTCACCAACAAAAGCTGCAACCAACATGAGCTCATCGGGAATTAAGCACTTTATTGATAACTACTTAAATGTTGTTTTAGGAAAAGAACGAACTAAGTCAATTAAATTCAATTCTTATATGTTTCGACATTCTTTAGCATATCAACTACACCGAATAGAGCTTGGGTTGCCGTTTATTTCTTTTCAATTGAAACACGTAGTTGATAGGGTTGGCAAGTACACAAGTTTTGGAAGTTCAAGTGGCACGACATTGGGCTATGGTGAAATAGCTGAAAATATAATTGCTAATAAGTCGATGAATAAATCAATTAGACGTGATGCTGAAGTTGAGCGAATTAAAACGGTTATGGACCCCGATGGGGTTTATGTTGGCCCCAACGCTAAAGAACACAAAGTCAGATTAAATAAGGTTTTTCAAGGTTATATGGAAGTAGGGTATACCAAGGATGAAATTTTTGACGCTATGGCCGATCAAGGAATGGCAGTTATTAATGTTGGAACCGGATTTTGTTTTGGTGGAATGGAAGACTATGACGAAAGTATCCCTTGTATTGGCTCCCTTAGGTGCAACCCAATAAGATGTAAAAATGCCATAGTTGGAAAAGCAAATATCCCTAAATGGAAAGAGGTTTACGCGTCTAATACCGCCTTACTTGGTAAAGATGGATACGAAGATAGAAAGAGCCAGCTTCTCGAAGCTATAGAAGAAGCTAAACAGGTTTTAATTTATCTCGGAGAGGCTGTAGATTGATGAGCACACAAGCCTATGATGAGAAAAATCAGCTCGATTATGATGAGTACACTCGTAGATTAAATAATGCCCTCGATGAAATAAGTAAAAACACTAAATTGAAGGCTACGATCAGTGAAGTTGCTCGACTGTCGGGGGTAGGTAGAAATACAGTTGCTGATAGAGAGTTTCCAAAAGAAAGACTTAAGGAAATAAAAGATCAAAGGAAACGAAAGACCCTCGACGATAAAAAACAAAAACGAACTGAACTGGAAATTATTACAGAAGAACGTGATAAAATAGCAACAGAAGTTGTTCTTTGGTTTTCTAAATACTCAATAGCTAAAAGGGACAGTGATTCCTATGAAATACAGTTAAAACGAGCATTAGAGTCAGGCGAATTTTACAAGCGAGAATTCGATAGACAGAAAAATCTAATAAATGCTCTAGAAGCTAAAAATGAACAACTTAATGAATTAATAAGAGACTTAAATAAATGAAATCATACTTAGATTTACTCAAAGATGTACTGGAAAGTGGCACGCAAAAAGGTGACAGAACTGGTACTGGAACAACTTCTGTTTTTGGCCGCCAAATTAGACATGATCTTTCAAAAGGTTTTCCGCTACTAACTACCAAGAAACTCCACTTTAAAAGTATAGCGAATGAACTAATTTGGTTTTTGAATGGTGACACAAACAATAATTGGTTAAATGAAAATGGCGTGAAAATTTGGGATGAGTGGGCCTTAGAAGATGGTTCATTAGGACCAATCTATGGTGCACAGTGGACAGCTTGGCCTACAAAAGAAGGTGGTACAATAAATCAAATTGACTACGTAATTGATACGCTTAAAAACAATCCAAATAGTCGAAGAATACTATTTCACGGGTGGAATGTTGAATATTTACCAGATGAGACTGTCAGCCCACACGAAAATGTACAGAACGGAAAGATGGCGCTTCCACCTTGCCATTTATTATATCAATTCTATGTAGCTAACGGAAAGCTCTCAGGTCAGCTTTATATCAGAAGTTCAGACATATTTTTAGGTCTTCCATATAATATTGCTAGTCTATCATTGCTCGTACATATGCTCTGCCAACAATGTGATCTTGAACCAGGTGAAGTGATTGTAAGCTTTGGTGACTTACATGCCTATTCTAATCACATGGAGCAAATTCAAGAGCAAATGTCTCGTGAGGCTAAACCTCTACCCGAACTTAAGATAATTAGAAAACCTGACTCTATTTATGATTATAAGTTTGAAGACTTTGAAATCGTCGGTTATGACGCACATCCAAATATTAAAGCGCCTGTGGCTATTTAATGTCTTAATTTTGGTAAATCATCATGGACAAAATTTTGAGTTTACTTTTGTCCATGAACATAAATCTAATATCAGCCTTATCTTCAGCTCTTAAGCAAGGTGAACAAATATTAATACTGATGCCTTCTTACCTAACAATGACGGTGGTCAATTAAAAGTTTTGCTAAATAAGGCTTAGATAAGATTACGTTTTTTTCTGGACAACATAAAAGCAATTTTTTTTGTTAAACCCTTTTGTTTTATCTAAGTGGCATGGAGCTCCTTACTTTCCCACAAAATAATGTGATGTTTTCGATATATAGCGATAGTTGTCAAAGCTAGTAATTTTAATTGGTGGTGACGAATTAGGTAGCTGCGCTTTCTCCATGCTTGGGTCCCCAAGTTATTGACCACTACACAAGGGCTTATTTAATTTCTCAAGTTATCTTTGTTAGTAGCTTTCTAGCGAAAGCTGGGAAGTCCACACATCCTCTAACGCTCAAATATACGATTTAACTTTAAAGTTTCTAAATGAACAATCTATTCAATTGCTCTAACTTCGCATGCGCTTCATCTGAAATATCAAAGAGTAATAATTCATCCAACCCTTCAGGTTTGATAGGTCTGTGGTTAAAATCACCATTCAGGATTAGGTTATTTGCAACTTTAGCCAAAGGTGTTTTTGAATTATTTTTGAGGTTTGTTTCAGCCGTTTTTTCATTATTAATTAATCTATCTAAATTAATATTAAACAAATCACCTTCCTCTGCTAAAACTTTAGGTGGGCTATCTAGTGGTTCGAGCACAATACTTTTTTCATTCTCAATTTCAATATCAAAAATTTTAACTTTGCCTAATTCACCAGGAACGTCCTCTGCAACACGTAATGCAAAATCAATTAAGTTAGGCTCAGCTGGCATAAACATAAATGCATCTTGGTTACCTGAATCAGTCATACGCAGAATACGCCCTAATATTTGCCTAAAATACAGTTCTGTACGGTAATTTGTTAAGTTACAGCATACTTGTAACCGAGGAATATTAGTGCCTTCACTCACCATTCCAACACTAATTAGCCACTCACTATCGCTTTGCCTAAATTGCTTTATGATTTTGTCGGGCTCACTTTCGCTGCTAGTAACAATAATCGCATTACTGTTGAACTTGCTACGCATTATCGTATTGATTACATGAGCATGTGAGATTGATGAAGCCACAATTAACCCTCCAGCCCTAGGGTTAATACTTCTAATCTCATTTAGTTTATTAGTAGCTCTAAGGAGCAAATTTTCAATAACTAATTCGTTAGTAACAAGCTCAGAGTATGAAATAACTTTTGCCTTAAGCAATTCAAAAAAATTAGTAAAGGTCGTTGTTTCTTCGGATTTTGTTAAAGTAATTTTATTATTATCTAACGCAATTATTTGCGGCACTCGGCATACTTTATCTGATATAGCTTCTTTTAACCCGTACACATAATCACAGTTTATTTGGCCAGACTCATTACAGTAATTTGATAATGCTATTGGCAAGGAATCAGATCGCCAAGGCGTACCAGTCAGCGAGAGTGTAAATGCAGCCTTTTCTTTAATTAAATTGAGGATAGGGCTTCCCCAGGAGTTAGCATCTTCAATTGAAGAGCCCGCACAGTGGTGTATTTCATCAAATATTACAAAAACTCTATATTGCTCAAATAATTGCCATACATTTTCATTTAATGTGTTTAGCGCTTGATATGTGTATGAATCACCAAGCGCACCAATCGAACCATCAAATCGAGCATTAAATTGCTGAGATAACTCATCGGCAAAATCAGCAGAAACAACAGACGAAGGAGAAAAACAGAGTATGATATCTACAAGCTTTTCATCATATAATCTTTTTGCTAATACCGAGGCCATCACGGTTTTTCCGGCCCCAGGTGTAGCTAATGTTAAAAAGTGCTTAACGGTGCTTTTGTACTTTGCTAGCGCTATTTTTATACATTTTTGTTGCCAATTACGTAGCCGCATCTAGATTGCCTTGTTCAGTTATATTTTCTAAAAGTATATTCAAAGCAGCAATTCGGCCTTTTAAATTTTGTTGTCGTTCTTGGGCAATTAAATATTGCCGTTTAAATAGCGTTTGATGTTGTGGATGTTTATTCCAAAGATTTATATAAGTTTCGAGCGTGCCTATACACTGCAATAATGCGTTATTGCATTCACTTAGTTCCTTTTGGCAATCGGCTTTAAAGTTACTCACATTTGGCACAGAGGATTGAGTAGGGATAATTTTACTTGGCTCAAAATAACGTGTTTTTGTGTAAGTCGTTATCTTTCTATTTAAAGATGTCGATGAATGTAACCAACCTTTGCATACAAGTTTATTAAGCTGTGCGTAAACAAGCTTTCTAATTTTTACAGGGTCAAGTGTTTGATCTTGATGTAGAGCTATGTACGCAGTTCTAACTTCTACTACAGTAAAGCGATCAATATTACGCTTGCATATAATGGTTTTAATTAAGGGATCTAGCTTCATTGACAACTTAAACAAATTTAATTGATAGAAAGGTTCATTTATTGATATATATGTAAATAAGTTTCATTATATGTCATGGGTTGGCAGGCTGCAATATGGGATTATTTACACTTTGCCTGTGGATATTAGCAATGCAGCCCATACAAACGCTGATTGGTATGAATATAAAATTAGCGCGAACAAAATGCTCAATACCTCAAGCTGAGCTAGCTAATAAACTCGGTATTGAGGCAAGCTACTTAAGCCGTATTGAAAAAGGCCGAGTGCCTGTTTCTTGTGAGCGAATTTATCAAATAATTAAAATACTAAACTGTGGACTAGAAGAGATTTTCCCAGACCCATCAGAAGTAGATATACAGCTAAGCAAAAATAAGTAATTGCAGTATTAATCAAAGCTTTTCATTTAATCGCTTAATGACGGAATTTAAGCAATAAATACAAACGGAATAAAAACCAACATGACTCAAATTACTCTCCAACAATTAGAATCTTTCCTATGGGAAACTGCCGATATTTTACGTGGCAACATGGATGCTTCAGAATTTAAAGATTACATATTCGGGATGATGTTTTTAAAACGTCTTTCAGACTCGTTTGATGAAGCACAAGAAACCGTAATCCAGCATTATTTATCCACCGGTAAAACAGAGGCACAAGCAAAAGAGCTATCGCAAGATGAAGACGAATACGACAGCACCTTTTATATCCCTGAAAACGCGCGTTGGAGCGTTTTAAAGGACTTAAAGCACGACATAGGTGCAATGCTTAATAAAGCGACAGAAGCCATTGAGGAGCACAACAGCTCGCTTGAAGGCGTGTTAGTAAGCATCGATTTTAATATAAAAAACAAACTGTCTGATGCCAAACTACGTGACTTGCTCTCTCACTTTAGTAAACACCGCTTGCGTAACAGTGATTTTGAACGTCCTGATTTATTAGGTACGGCTTACGAGTACTTAATTAAAATGTTTGCTGATTCGTCTGGCAAAAAAGGGGGCGAGTTTTATACCCCAAGCGAGGTGGTACAGCTGCTTGTATCACTACTAGAGCCCAAAGCAGGTATGCGTGTATACGACCCTACCGCAGGCTCCGGAGGTATGTTGGTGCAAACACGTAATTACTTAGCGTCTCACGGTCAAAACCCATCTAACTTATCGCTTGCTGGGCAAGAGATGAACCTAAATACGTGGGCTATTTGTAAAATGAATATGTTTTTACATGGCGTATTTAGTGCCGACATTCGTAAAGGCGACACCTTACGAGATCCACAGCATACCGAGCATGGTCAACTCATGACCTTCGACCGCGTTATTGCAAACCCGCCATTTAGTTTAAAAAAATGGGGTAAAGAAGAGTGCGATAACGACGGCTACGGGCGCTTTCCATATGGTACACCACCAAAAGACGCAGGAGACTTAGCGTTTGTACAACACATGATTGCCTCATTAAACGATGAAGGCATGGCCGGCATAGTCATGCCACATGGTGTTTTATTCCGTGGTTCAAGTGAAAAGGCAGTTCGCCAAGGCATATTAGAAGACGACTTACTAGAAGCCGTTGTAGGACTACCTTCAGGCTTATTTTACGGCACGGGTATACCTGCCTGTTTATTAATTATTAATAAAAACAAAACCGCGATACGTAAAAACAAAGTGTTATTTATTAACTCAGAACTTGAGTTTGAAGAAGGTAAAAACCAAAACAAGCTACGCCCACAAGATATTGAAAAAATTATCGCTACATTTCATGATTATCAAGATATAAAACGTTACGCCAAAGTAGTCAATATTAGCGAGATTAAAGAAAACGACTTTAACTTAAACATTAGGCGCTACGCAGATACCTCACCACCACCCGAAATTTTTGACGTGCGTGCAATATTGCACGGCGGTATTCCTGTACGCGAAGTTGAAAGTGAATACATTCGAGAAGAAATACTGCAAGATTTTGACGTTACAACGGTATTCGATAAACGCGATGAAAACTACTTTGTATTTAAAGCACAGTTTACTTCTAAAGAGCAAATTAGATCTTTTCTTGCAGAGAATATTATTGATGAAGTTGAAGCAGCTGTTATTACACAACTAGAACGTTGGTGGGATAAATATCAAATATCGTTACATGAGCTTGATGAGCAAGTGACCAGTGCTGAAGTTGAAATGAAAGGCTACCTAAAGGAATTAGGTTATGAGTAATAAGATACCTGTTGATTGGGTCGAAGAAACGCTGGGAACATTTATTTCAAACTCTATGGCTGGAGAGTGGGGTAATGAAGCCGTCGGTGATAAGAATGATATACCAATTCTAAGAGCTACGAATTTTAGTGAAAGTGGGGCTATCGATTATACAAAGTTAGCTTTTCGTAATGTTGATGAGAAAAAAATACAGCAAAAACTACTACAGCGCGGGGATATTGTACTTGAAAAGTCAGGTGGAAGTCCGACTCAACCCGTTGGCAGGGTGATATATTTTAATAGTACAAAACCTTTCTTATATTCAAATTTTACCCAAAAGCTAATTCCATCTGAAAAATGCGATAGTAAATACCTATTTTATAAATTTTATTTTGAGTATCAGAACAAAACAGTTTTGAAATTTCAACAGCAAACAACAGGGATTATTAATTTTCAACTGAAAGAATACCTGTTGTATAAAACGACTTTCCCTCCACTTTATGAACAACAAAAAATAGCCAAAATCCTCACTTCTGTTGATGAAGTGATTGAAAAAACACATGCGCAAATCGATAAATTAAAAGATCTCAAAACAGGCATGATGCAAGAGTTGCTAACCAACGGCATCGGCCACACTGAATTTAAAGACTCATCCGTTGGCAGAATCCCTGCTGATTGGGAGGTTGTTACTTTTTCTTATGTTCTCAAAAAAATAGATTCAGGTTGGAGTCCCAGCTGCACTGAAGTGCCTCCCGCGATCGGTAAATGGGGAGTCTTGAAGGTTAGTTCTGTAACAAGGGGGGAGTTTTTAGAAATCCAATCAAAGGAGCTACCACCACTATTAGAGCCAAAACACCATATCCAAGTAAATAAAGGAGATATTTTACTTACAAGGGCTAACGGTGTGGCTGATTTAGTTGGAAAGTGCGTCATGGTTCGTGAAGAGCCAAAAAGAAAGCTGATGATGTCAGATAAGCTACTTAGGCTAATACCTAATGAAAATATTGATTCAGAATTCTTATTACATTCATTTAATTCAGAAAGAAATAGAAAGCAAATTGAACTAAGTTGGGGTGGCTCAAGCGGCCAAAAAAATATTAGTCAAGTTGATATTAAGTCTTATAAGTTAGCATTACCAACACTTAAAGAGCAAAAAAGTATTTCTAAAAACATTACTAATATTGAGCGTTCTATTTTTATAAAAAATAAAAAAATGGATAGTTTAAAAAACTTAAAAAAAGCCCTAATGCAAGATTTACTCACCGGCAAAGTACGCGTCAAAGTAGATAGTGAATAGTAAAAAGTAGTCAAGGACGACAAGCAATGAACACCACTGATACCAAGCAACTAAAAGATAATGGCACTTCGTTGGATCAATTTCACGAAGATTTGAAAAGTACTGCTGATGAAAATAATAAAGTTAAATTTATAGAGCAGGTTTCACCCTCTTTTTACTTACCCCCTTTAAGTGAGTTTTATACGCTGATTGGCTTTATAAAAAATAAAAAGCAGTTGTTTGAATTTTTTGAAACTACATATAAAACACCATTAAAATTATCTCAGAGCAGTCGGTATGACTTATTTAATAAAGGCGTTGGCTTAAGAAGCATTGGCAAAATAGTTCACTGGATTAAATTAATTCCTTTTCCATTAGCTAAATTATTAAATAGAAGATTATTAGTTAAAGCGAGGCGTAGTGATAGAGCAGGCTCTAATGCTGGAGAGTGGTATTCTGCGCTGAATGGATTTAAATGTAGCTCATTTTACTATAGCGATATTAATAAAAATGAATTCGATTTATTGTTTAACTTTATAGAGCACCGTTGCAATATCGAAGTAAGCTTTTTGTTGGATATTAAAAAAGAGGTTAAAGCGGGTAAATTAAAATCGCTTGATATGGAAGCTGCATGGAAAACTCAATATCCTTTATGGGAACACAATCCATATATACCTAAAGGCACCATCGAAGATATGGGTAAATTAGCATTGCTACATTCCCAAAAAAAGAGCTTAAGCGAAAAACAAAAACTTACTTTTTTTGAAGGCTATTTTTACTTAATTTTTGATTTTTACTTAGAAGCAATAACCCACTATGAGGTAGGTTGCAGGATTGCTTATGGTTCGAGTAAAGAGAAAATTGAAAATCAACTCGGCATGATTACAAATGCAATAAACGCTTATGCTACTGATGAAACAATTAATACGTGTTTTTCAGGTATGTTAAAGGAGCTTAAGGAGGCTGTATCTGAACTTGTGGGTGATACAGGCTATAGACAGCTTGCAAGCTTTATTGAAATAGAAGAAGCAGCTCCGCATCAATCCGCCGAATCATTAGAGAACAGGCAATACAACCAGTTTAAAGATTGGCGAAAAGGTATTAATTTACCGAGTGATAAAAAGTTAACCGTATTTTTAGACAATTTAGATACATACGCGAATGCATCTAGTGGCTACCTCACCTTTGATATGTGCAAAATAGTAATGGCTGTTGATAAACTTATTGCTGAAAAACTAGCTCAAACAAAAAATGAAACCGCCACTCAAGAAGAGATAGAAATAATAATTAAAAAAGTGCTTTCTAATATTCCTAGTTATTACAGAGCTAATTTAAAGGCTGGGCTTGAAATGCAACAGCCAGTAATGAATTTTAAAAATTAAATTACTAGCTGTTGGTGTGGCTAACTTAGTAAAGACTAAATAATTTATTCATCATCTAATTGTTCTTCCCAGTCATCTGGGCGTTCGTCTTCACCACGACTTTGCCAATAGGCATCGTTTTCAGGGTTAAGTTGGTCAGCGCGGTTATCAATATCATGTTGAGACATAATTATATTACTCCGTTATTTTTGTTTTTTGCTGCCGCTCTTTGTGCCTTTGCTGCAAAGCTGCCTTTTTCAACTTTACCATCATTCGCTTTTGCTTCTTGGCGTTGAATTCTGCGGGCTGCGTCAGTTGTCATTGGGGTTTTGTTGGTGCTCATGTGCACACTCCTTATATAGTTAATGATTATTAACAGAAGCCTCTGTTAACGAGGTGCATTATGCATTGAAGAATAAGCCCTGGGATGGGGGGGAAACCGTCCAAAATCATTTTTTATTAAAACAACTATTAATTTTTATAAGTATCTTTAATATAAGGGAATATTAGCTATATCGAATTTTATAAGTATCTATAAAAAGTAAACGCACTGGGAAAAGTATGAATCAGGATGAATTAAACAAGGTAGAGCTTCCGGCAATAGCGCAGTTACAGCAACTGGGCTGGAAGTATATTAATGGATTAAACCTTTCTCCAGAAGCGGGGGTTAGGCCTTATAACCGTGATGTTGTGCTTGTAGGGCAACTAAACGCGGCCATTAAGCGCATTAATCCTTGGATAAGCGATGAGAACTTAAAAAAAGTATCGCGTGAAGTTACTCACCCTCTTTTTGCTGGTTTAATGGAATACAACCACGCCTTTTACAAAACGTTAGTTAACTACCAATCAGTAGAGCAAGATTTAGGTAAAGGCCGTAAAGGACAAACCGTTAAAATTATTGATTTTGACAATATAAATAACAACGAGTTTATTTGTACTAATCAGTTCAAGGTTGAAGGTGTTAACCAAAATATAATCCCTGATATTGTGTGTTTTGTTAATGGTATTCCACTTGCAGTTATTGAGTGTAAATCACCTTATATAACAAGCCCTATGAGCGATGGGATTAACCAGTTAAGACGTTATGCTAATTTACGCCACCCCAACGATGACGAAGGCGCTGAAAAGTTATTTTGGTATAACCAACTTATGGTATCTACCTGTAGAGACCAAGCTAAAGTAGGCACTATTAGCTCAAGCTCTCAGCACTATGGTGACTGGAAAGACGCTTACCCGTTTACAGATAAAGAACTTATTGTAGAAAATGGCACTGAAGGTGTTACTGCACAACAGCGTTTATTAGCCGGCATGTTTAACCGAGAAGGTTTTTTAGACCTATTACAAAACTTTGTTATTTACGAAACCGTTGACGGCCGTTTAATTAAAAAAGTAGCACGTTATCAGCAATACAGAGCCGTAAATAAAGTAATTGAACGCCTTAAAAATGGCGAAACCCGTAGAGATAAATCGGGCGTTGTTTGGCATACACAAGGCTCTGGTAAGTCACTTACAATGGTTATGCTTGCAGTTAAAATGCGAAGAGATGCAGAGCTACAGCAATACAAGCTTGTATTTGTAACTGACCGTACTCAACTAGACGAGCAGCTTTCATCTACGTTCAGGGACGCACAAGGTGAAACGGTTTATAACGCATCGACTGTTGCTAAATTAAGAGAGCTTTTGAAAAAAGATTCATCTGATTTAGTAACTGCAATGGTACAAAAATTTCAGGAAGCTGAAAAAGAAGCTGCTAACGGCGACCCCGATAAAACATTTACAGATTTAAACACCAGCGAAAAAATTATAGTACTTGCCGATGAAGCACACCGCACGCAGTTTGGTGGGCTAGCAATGGTAATTAATGCTGCTTTGCCTAAGGCGCCTAAAATTGGCTTTACGGGAACCCCCCTGCTTAAAACTCAAAAAATGGGGCAAGCGTTTGGTGGGTATATTGACCAATACAAAATTAATGAAGCGGTTGAAGATGGCGCTACAGTAAGAATACTTTATGAAGGTAGAGAGGTAATTACTGATGTGTCGGGTAAGTCTCTCGATAAACTTTTTGAAGAGTACTTTGGTGATTATACTAAAGAAGAACAACGCGAAATTAAGAAGAAATATGGTGTTGAGCGAGCTGTACGTGAAGCCCCTGCACGTATTCGATGGGTATGTATAGATTTACTAAAACATTACCGCGAGCACATTCAGCCCGATGGTTTTAAAGCCATGATAGTAACCGGTAGCCGCCATGCTGCTGCACTTTATAAAAAAACGTTAGATGAGTTAGGTGCTCCACCATCTGAAGTGATTATTTCAGGCGATCATAATGATGAAACTTACATATCGCAGTACACCGATAAAGTTAAACAAAAAAAAGCGATTGATAACTTCCCTAAGCCATTGAGTGAAAACCCGACTGCATTTTTAATTGTTAAAGACATGCTATTAACGGGCTTTGACGCGCCAATAGCACAAGTAATGTATATAGACCGCAAACTACAAGACCATACTTTAATGCAGGCTATAGCCCGCGTTAACAGAACATATAAAGGTAAAACCTGTGGCTTTGTGGTTGACTACTATGGGCTTTCGCAGCATTTAACTGATGCGCTGGATATGTTTACCAGCGATGATGTAGACGGTACTTTTCAGTCATTAAAAGATGAAATTCCTAAACTAAAAGCGGCCCATACTGTTGCTATGAGCTTTTTTAAAGGTGTACTTGTAAATGGCAAGGCTAGCACTGACGTTGATGACTATGTGCTGGTTTTAAAAGACGAAGCAATAAGATCGCAATTTGAAATGGCGTTTAAGCGTTTTGCTAAACAGATGAACGTTATTTTACCCGATAAGGCAGCGTCGCCTTTTATTAAAGATTTAACCTTTTTAGGTAAAGTACTAAATGCAGCAAGAGTACGCTACCGTGAGGAAGGGCTTGATTTATCGGGCGTTGGCGAAAAGGTGAGACAACTAGTTGATGAGCACATTATCAGCACGGGAGTTGACCCTAAAATCCCTCCTGTGGATTTATTAGCAGCCAACTTTAAAGATAAACTTAAAGAGGTTAAATCAACCGAATCAAAAGCCTCTGAAGTTGAAAGTGCCATTAAGCACCATATTACCGTTAACCTTGAAGAAGACCCTGAATACTATAAATCACTAAGCTTGAGGCTGAGAGATATTATTGTGAAGAATGCAGGCAACTGGGAACACCAGTTAGAGCTGCTACTTGATATGGTTGATAACATTGAGAGTGAGCACAAAAAAGCAGCCCAAGATATTGGTTTATCAGAAACCGAATACGCCTTTTATAATATTTTAACCGCTGAAGTATCGCAGGTAGCTGAAAATAAAGGCGGCTATGTTATTGATGAAACAGTAATGGAAGAAGTAAAAGCGACTACGCAAACATTGGTTAATACTTTTGATGAAGCGACTCAAATTGTTGATTTTTTCAATAAGCAGGATGAAGTAAAACGAATGAAAAAAGAGATTAAACGCGCCATTATCGACCAATCATTCGGTGAACCTAGTTTGGTTAAAGTAGTACAGGAGCGCTTTATGGAACTTGGTAAAACCAAGTTTGATAAGCGTTAATTTATGACTAAGTCTTTAGCAGAAGAAAGCACACAAGAGTACTTAGAAAGTAATGGGTTTACCGCCCTTATAAAACGTACCAATCGCACTAAAACAGCTTCTATAACTGTTGAAAGCGGTGAAGTATGCGTTGTGGTGCCCCATGCTTTAGACAATGAAAGAATAATTAAGCTACTCAAAGATAAAAGGCAGTGGATAAAAGAAAAAATAGCCCTTCATTATGAAGCTCAGCCTAAGAGCAATAAAGAGTTTGTTTCTGGCGAGTGTTTTTCATATCTTGGCCGCAATTATCGCTTAAAAGTAAATCAAGGGTATTATAAACCGGCAAAATTGATTAATGGCCGCTTTAGTGTGACCTTATTTGCTGGTGCTAATAACGCAGAGTTAATTAAAGAGTCATTACTTGCTTGGTACGAAAAGCACGCTGAGAGTAAGTTTAACGAAAAAGTAAAACGTTACGCCGATATAATGAATGTTAAATATAACTCGGTAGGTATTAAGAATTATAAAAGCCGCTGGGGTAGCTGTACTGCTGAAGGTGATATTACCTTTAACTGGAAAGTAATAATGGCTCCTAACCGCATTGTGGACTACGTAGTGGTGCATGAACTTTGCCATTTAATATACCATGACCATTCTCCAAAGTTTTGGCGAGAAGTAGAGCGCTTTATGCCTGATTATTTAGAGTGTAAAGAATGGTTAAAGCACAATGGAGCCAGGTTAGAACTCTAAGGTGGTTTACTTAGTTCCTAATATAAAAAATTTTATACGCTGTAAGTACTTAATTTAAATATACAAAGAGATATAGTAACTATGAAACACAAACCAGAGGGCTGGGTAGTTTTAATATATCAATCAGCTGACGATGTAACGCGGTATGCCATTTTTTGCTCTTGGAAGGGTAATGATATTTGGAGAGTAAGCTCTGGCTCTAAGGCTTTACCTGATTTATCACCATGCGGAAAATACTGGATTTGGCCTCAAAAATCAGGCTCAATCTATGAACTGCCAATTGATGGGGAAAATGGTTACACATTTTATACCGGCGCAGTTTTAGATAACTTATTAGCAAATGGGTATAGCGACGGAACGAAAGTTAAGCGTATCGCTTTGAATGATATTTTGAATGTAGGCTAAGCCTGAGTTAGTACACAAGATTTTGTAATAGATTTATATTATCAACGTTAGCTTTTAGTGCATTCATTTATTAGCTTTTAGTGCATTCATTTATTAGCTTTTACCTGTGCTTACTTAAAGTTTTTAAATATGTGACGTTATGCAAAGCCCATTATCTTCAAAAGTAAAAAAATAGACTGAAGAATCCGTATTGAATCCAACTCAAATGACTAATGTACTAAACATAATACCTACTATTAAAAATAATTTTTTATACATAAACTTCAAGTAAATATATTAAGTCAAAACCATTGCTCTTCACTTTGGGTATCACATTAGTGAACGTGTGCTCTTGGCACTGAGCTCAACTTCGGCAAAGTGCGAGAAACAGGCGGTAGCTCAAGCACGTTTTTGGACATAAATGAGTTAGAGCCGAAGGACGGCTCTGTGCCATAAGCCGACCTTGAGACACATAA